>JBAPXO010000202.1:0-11847 GCA_049284255.1 Solirubrobacteraceae bacterium
CCCTCAAGCGGCTCGAGGTCGGGCTCGTCCAGGGCTACTACCTGGCGCGGCCTGGCTGGCCGTGGCCGCAGGTATCAGAGCGCGCGGTCTCGCGACCCGCGGTCTGCTCCGGAGTCCCGGTCACCAACGGCGCGGCCGCTAATGGCGCGGCCGCCAATGGCGCGACCGCCAACGGCGCGGCCGCCAATGGAGCCGCCGCCAACGGCGCGGTCTTGCCCAGAGCGTGATTTTTGCCCACGCCTCGTGTCCGTTCGAGGGGTGTGGGAAGAGACTGGTCGTAATCAGACGCCGCCTCCCACACCCTCCCGGGCGAGCCCGGAGTGTGGTCAAAACCAGCGCTCTGGGCGGGCTGAAGCTCGTGCTCAGGTCCGAGCGGACGGGAGTGGCGACCTGACCGCCGCTAACCCATCGATGCTTTGAAGATTGTGCTCGGCGACGTAGTCCTCGAGCGCTTCGGGGCCGCCCTTTCGCAGCTTGCCCTCGGCCCACTTGCGGGAGTTGGGGCGCTCGCCCTCGTAGGTCATCAGCGGCACGCCGAAGCCACAGGAGTCGGCCACGCGGGTGACCTCGACGCGGATGACCGAGCGCCGCTGCTCGGGCAGTTCGCCGGCATCGGGGAACTCGAGCGCGTCACCGGGGAGCACCTCTCCCCGGCCGTGCAGGCGCAGGATTCGAGGCGGGCCCGCGAACGCGCACAGCATCACGACGATGCGCCCGTTCTGGCGGAGGTGGGCGACCGTCTCGGCGCCGCTGCCAATCAGGTCCAGATAGGCGAGCGTGTGGTCGTCGAGCAGCCGCAGCGAGCCGATCGGGCCCTTAGGGGAAACATTGACGTGTCCCTGGCCCTCGCTCGGCGCGGTGGCCACGAAGAACATCGGCTGACGCATGATCCAGGCCGCCAGCTGGTCATCGATGCGGTCATAGATCTTGCCCATGACCGGGATGTTACGGCCCTGACGACGCGCGGGACCCGGCCTTCGACCGACGTCCGGCGAGTGCCTCCCCGAGGACGCCCAGCCGCTTGATCGAGCCGGCCGCAGCAGCCTCGGCGGCGAGCTCGCGGCGCCGGGGTGCGGGCAGCGAGCGCACTCGCTCGGCGAGCTTGCGTTGCAGTGTGGCGTCCTGCTCGGCGATCGCCAGCACCTCCTGCCACAGGTCGTACTGGATCACGGCGGAGACGAGCGCCTCCAGCGCGGCGTGATCGAGCTCGGCCGTGGCGGCGACGATCTCCTTGCGCTGACGCTCAGTGGTGTGGCCGAGGAGATCGAGCGCCTGCACCCAGAGGTCGTTGTCGGCCGCGGCGCGGACGATGCCGGCCAGGCGGGACTTGGGCAGCAGGCCGACGAGCTCGCTCACCGTCGACTTGTCCTCGAGCACGAAGGCCACCTGGACGAGCGCCTTGTCGTCCATCTGCTCGAGGGCGGCGAGGATCGTGCCGTCTGATAGGTATCCGACGAAGCGTCCCATCGTCACGTACTCCTCGCGGGCCACCAGCTCGTGGGTGATCGCGGCAATCTGGTCCGCCGGGATCCGGCTGATCACGTCGCGGGCGCGCCGCGGGTCGAGCGCAACGGCGACGTCGGCAAGGAACGGTGGCTGCATGCGTCCGGCCATGTCCACCGCCTTGGAGGGCTCGAGCAGGCCGGCGAGCCGCGCGGACAGCAACGGCCCGAAGGCCCGCTCGCCGATCGACGCGCTGACCGCGGGGGGAAGCAGTTTGCTCGCGACCGCCAGTCTGCGCAGCGAGGCATCCTGGGCGTCGAACAGCGCCTCGGTGATGCGCTCACGCAGGCTCCGGACGTCCTCAAGCGATAGCCGCTCGAGGAACTCGAGCTTGGCCGGCTCGTGGTCGAGCAGCTGGGCGAGCTTGGCCACCTCGGCGTGAGTCTGCAGGGTGTCGGCGGCCCGGCTCATCTGACGACGCGGCGGATCGGGCCCCGCAGGAGCCGGGGGATGTGGCCAAGCGCCCGGTCGCCGGCGACCGCCAGCGCCTCGGCCTGTCGATGGCGCGCGTCTGCGATTGCCGCCGTCAGCAGGCGCAGCTGAGCGGCATCGAGCTCTCGCAGGCCCTCGGGTGCCGCGCCCCCCAGCTGCGAGCACAGCTCGGCAAACGCCTTCTCTACCTGCTTGTCTGACACGTTCTTGCCCCCGCGCGTCCTAGCGCTCGGATGCTGCCCTTCCCCGCGGCGCCCGACGCGGGAGGGGCTGTGAGCCGGGTCTCATGGCGCCGTAGTATGGATTATCGCCGACATGCGCGCACTTACTTCCCTGCCCCAGGCGCCGTACGCAGAAATCACGGAAGTCGCTGAGCCGGTACCGGCACCCGACCAGGCGGTGATCGCGGTGGGGGCGCTCAGTCTCAACCGCGGGGAGTGCCGGCGGCTGGCCTCGATGCCCGCCGGATCGCTGACCGGCTGGGATCTGGCCGGCACCGTGGAGCAGCCGGCGGCTGATGGCAGCGGCCCTCCGGCTGGAGCACGGGTGGTCGGACTCGTCGTCTCCGGCGCCTGGGCCGAGCGCGTCGCGGTCGCAACGGAATATCTGGCCGAGCTTCCTGACGGCATCAGCTTCGAACAGGCCGCGACGCTCCCGGTGGCGGGGCTGACCGCGCTGCGCTCGCTGGAACTCGGCGGCTTTGTTGTTGACAAGCGCGTGCTGGTGACCGGTGCCAGCGGTGGCGTCGGACGGTTTGCGATCCAGCTCGCGAGCATGGCGGGCGCCCATGTCACGGGGATGGCGCGGCGGACCGAAGGCCTGCGCGAGCTCGGCGCCGACGAGCTGATCTCAGAGCTCGAAACCGATGGCGACGACTATGACCTGATCCTGGATGCCATCGGCGGCCCCGTCCTCGGCGCCGCGCTTGGGCGCGTGGCGCCTCGGGGCCTCGTCGTGAGCTTCGCGTCGACGCTGACCGACCCGGTTACCTACGCCACCCGCGAGTTCTTCTCCCGCGCCCCGGGCGCCCGGCTGTACGGCCTCTACATCTTCTCCGAGCTCGAGCACACGCGCACCGCGAGGACGGATCTGCGGCGGCTCGCCGAGCTCGTGGCCGCGGGCAAGCTCGATCCCCAGATCGACTTCGTGAGCTCCTGGGAGCTCGCAGGCGGGGCGATCGAGGCACTCATGGAACGGCGGGTCGGCGGCAAGGCCGTGCTCACCGTCGACTGACGCTACTTCTTCGTCTTTTTCTTCTTCTTGTTTTTCGCCGGCCGGTGCGTGGCTTTATGCGCACATCCATAGACCTTGCGGGTGATTCGCCGAGCGAGATGCTTGCGCGTGTACTCGTAGACGCGGATCGTGTGGCGCTTGGTCCCGGCCAAGCCGGGGACGGTGACCGAGCGCACGGACTTGCCCTTGACGGTCTTGATCAGCCGGTGGTCGACGAAGACCTTGACCTTGGTTATGGCGTGCCTGCGATAGCGCCTGATGCGGATCCGGGTCGCGCTCTTGGCTGTGCACGGGGTCAGAGTGCTCGAGGCCTTGAGCGCGGCGCCCGGCCCGGTCAGGGCGTCGGGGCTGGTGTCGATCGAGATGTAGGAGTAGTTGCCCTTCCACCCGTCCTGGCTGGTGGGCACCATGCCCGCGCAGTCGTCGCGCAGGTCCTCGCAGTCAAAGCGTTGGCCGTCGCTGCGGTGGATGTCGAGGCGCGAGTCGTAGTAGAACGAGAAGCCATTGCCGTCGTGGTTGGGATCGACGCCGGCTTCGACGGGGTCGTTGCGCCAGCGCTCTGAGAGCAGCCGGGCGTCGGCTCCGGGGTCATGCTTGAGGTACTTGTCAAACCAGGCGCTCGTGTACCAGTCGGTGATGTCGGGGCCTCGCAGCGATGCTCCGAAGGCTTGGTTGGGGATGAAGCTGAAGTCCAGATGCGACCCACCCCGGATGACGATCTCGCCGCTGTCGACGCCGGCCTTGGAGTAGTTCAAAGACCAGGTCGACTTGCCGAGCGGATCGGGCAGTGAGGTGTTGGGGGTCGGCGGCAGCCCGTAGTCGGCGGAGATCCCGAGGCCGGGCTTGGTGATCGGAACCGTCGTGCGGTCGGCGGGGTCGGCGGGGCAGGCGTCCTCTCCGATCGTCTGCGAGCCCCCGGAGCTGCCCGGGACCTGGGCGTCGTTGGGTCCGGGGCCGCCGAGGTTGTCCCAGGCCACGACTGCCTTGACGCGGGGATCCCACTGGGCGATGTAGGAGACGCCGGCGGCGCCGTAGGAGTGCCCGGCAAGACCGATTTCACCAGGGTCGAGCAGGCTCCAATACGGGTTGTAGCCGGCGTCGAGGCCCGCCTTGACGCGCGCGTTCTGCTTGGCGGCGTGGCTGGTGCCCGTATTGCAGCTGGCCACCGGCTCATAGGGGTGGCTCGGGGTCGAGAGCAGGAAGTCGATCGCATCCTCGGTGCCGTCGTAGAAGGGGCGGCCGTCGGACTGGGCGGGGACGCCCTCGTTCTGGTCCGGAGACTCGCCCAAGGTGTCTGACTGGCCCTGGCCCTGGGGATCGAAGGTGAGGACCACGTAGCCATCCTTGGCGAGCGTCTGAGCGGCATACCAGTACATCTGCTCGTCGGCCTGGACCGAACCGTCGGTGATCACGATTCCTGGACGTTTGGCCGGACCGGCCACCGTGGCCCAGACGTGTCCGGAGATGGTGGCGCCGTCGCGGGCGGTGAACAGGACGGGCCGAGAGATCCCGTAGCCGTTGGTGGTCCAGTTGTTGAGGCGGATGTCTCCGGCGCAGCCGTTGCTCAGGTTCCAGCACAGGTCGTCGGTGAACAAGCGCCCCGGGTCGGCGGCCTCGGTGGCGAGCGCCTGGGCGGTGTTGGAGGCGCTGTCGACGCCGAGCTGGGTCTGGTAGCTCGGGGTGTCGTAGATCGCCTGGCGCTGCTGGGTGATCGAGAAGTTCTGGGCTTCCTGGACGGGGTTAAAAACGGTTGGTGGGGTGGCCTGCGCTACCGCAGGCCAGAGGAGCGCCGTCAGCAGGATGGCGACGCCCCAGGCGAGCCGCCGGACGTGGGCACCGGCCCACACACACCGTCCAACCATCATCGCTCTCCTCCTGTCTCTCCGGCTAATGGGCAATGGCTACTGGCCGGTATCTAATCCGATTGGCCTCCGAGAGTCCAGATCCTGGTGCGACGCCCGGCGTGTTGCGCGTTGATTAGGCGTAAGAAAGTTGACCGGGTGGACAAGCACGCGATGCACGAATACGACTAGATTGTGCGCGCAGGGATCACCGAACCTCTTGGAGGAGGATCAGTTTTGAGTAAATACGTCAAGCCGTTGGCAGTCGTTCTGCTGATGGCCGTCGCCGCGGTGCTCGTAAGCGCCTGCGGGAGCAGCAGTTCGAGTTCGAGTAGTTCGTCGTCAGGGGCCGCGAGCTCCGGCGGCAAGCAGGGCGGCACGATCACGATGGCGTCGGGAACCCCACCGCTGTCGGCCGACCAGGGCCTGGACTTCACGACCCAGGGCACCGAGCTGTACTCGGTCATCAACACGCCACTGCTGGCCTTCAAGCGGGTCGACGGCGTCGGCGGAAGCCAGATTATCCCGGCACTCGCCAAGAGCCTCCCGACCGCCTCCAATGGCGGGAAGACGTACACCTTCTACCTGCGTCCGGGGTTGCACTACTCCAACGGGATGCCGATCAAGGCCTCCGACGTCACCTACGCCCTCGAACGCGACATCAAGATTCCGTGGCAGGCGGCCTCGTTCGTGAGCGCCTACATCAAGGGCGGCACGGCGTACGCGAGCGGCAAGGCCAAGACGATCACCGGGATGGTCACCGACGACAAGACCGGGAAGATCACCGTGAACCTGGTCGCGCCGTTTGCCCCGATCGTCGACATCTTCGCGCTCTCGGGCACCGCTCCGGTGCCCCCGAACACGCCGATGAAGAACCTGGCCAGCACCGGCACGATCGGCGATGGCCCGTACAAGTGGGGCCCCATCTCTCCGGGTCACACCTACACGCTGGTCAAGAACCCGAAGTTCGACCTCCCCGGGTTCTCCCGCGGGCACGCCGACAAGATCGTCTTCAACGTCAACTCGAACGTGACCGCGAACGCCGAGCAGGTGCTCAACAACCAGGCCGACGTCTTCGACCCCGGCGACACGCTGCCGGCGTCGATCCTGCAGCAGGTCAAGACGCAGGCGTCAGACCGGTTCCAGGCGATCCCGACGAACTCGACGTTCTACTTCTTCATGGCCACCAACCAGAAGCCGTTCAACAACCTCTACGCCCGCCAGGCGGTGCTGGCGGCCCTGGATCTTCGGGCCCTGTCGCGGCTTGACAGCGGGTTCCTCGTGGAGGACTGCCACCTGATCCCGACCGGGATCGTCGGCCACTCGAGCCCGTCGAGCTGCCCGTACCACAGCCCGACCGGACCGCCGAACCTGACGCTGGCTAAGCAGCTGATGAAGAAGTCGGGCATGATCGGCCAGCCGGTCACCGTGTGGGGCGAAGACCGCAGCCCGCGCAAGCAGTACGTGGACTACTACACCTCCGTGCTGAACTCGCTCGGGTTCTAGGCAACCGAGAAGATCAGCAACTCGGGCGTCTACTTCACGACCCTCGGCGCGCCCAAGACCAAGCCCCAGACGGGCTTTGGCGATTGGTCGCAGGACTTCCCCAACCCGTGGGACTTCATGCAGCTGTTCGCCGGCAACGCCGGATCGTCGCTCAACTACGGGTACGTGAACGACCCGCACTACAACTCCACCCTCAACAAGCTCTTCCAGCAGCAGCCACAGAGTGTGGCCAGCCAGTGGTCGGCGCTTGACCAGTACGCGGTGAGCCACGGCTACTACGCGGCCTACGGTCACGAGGAGTACCCGAAGTTCTTCTCCAACAAGTTGAACTTCGGCGCCGCAGTGTTCTCGGTCGAGTATCTGACCGACTTGACGAGCCTGGAGCTCAAGTAACCGGTGTGGCCGGGAGGGGGTCGACGACGTCCTCCCGGCCACGCTGACCCATTTACAGCGGTAAGCTCTGTTATGACTCGATGGCATTAGATCCGCTCTCCCGTTTGCGGCGCAGTGAGGATGGATCTGCGGGCGGAGCCGGTGCCAGCGCCGGCACGGTCGACAACGAGATACTCCGCGGGGATCCGGCCACGGACCCGTGGGCGGAAGGAACTCACACTCCGGCAATCGGACCTTGGCGGCTGGCAGGACGCCGGCTGAGGCGCAACAAGGTGGCGCTGGTGTTCGCCGGCTTGTTCGTGGTGCTCGTGGTGGCTTGCCTGCTGGCGCCGGTCTACTCCCACGACATCGCCCACATCGGACCCAACGCCGAAAACATCACGGGCACGGTCAACGTCGGCGGACATCCGCAGGACATCGTCTCCCCCGACGGCGTCCCGATTGGCCCCACATTCACCAGCCATTACTTCTTCGGCGCCGACACCAACGGCCGTGACCTTGCGGTGCGGCTGCTCTACGGGGGGCGCACGTCGCTGCTGATCGGAGGCGTCGCCACCTTGATCATCATCGTCTTCGGCACGCTCATCGGTCTCTTGACCGGCTACTTCCGAGGCCCGGTGGACGCGGTTCTGAGGCCGCTGATGGAGCTGATCTGGTCCTTCCCCGTGGTGATCTTGGGTGTATCGCTGGGCACGGCTTTGGCGCTGGGGGGGATCGGTCCGATCAAGGGCAACTCGCTGTTCATCCCGGCGTTGATCATCGGGGTGATCTACGTCCCGTACCTCGGCAAGCCGATCCGCGGCGAGGTGTTGCGCCTGCGCGAGCAGGACTTCGTCGATGCCGCACGAGTTCAGGGCATGGGCCCGTGGCGGATCATGGCCTCCGAGGTCCTGCCCAACGCCGCCTCGACGATCATCGTGTTCATACCGCTGATGCTGGCCAACGCCATCCTGCTCGAGGCCTATCTGTCGTTCCTCGGCGCCGGGGTGCAGCCGCCGAACGCCTCATGGGGCAGCTTGATCTCCGACGGCCTCAGTTATATCCAGACGACGCCAACGTTCTCCCTGGTCCCCGGGGCGATGCTGGTGCTTACCGTGCTCAGCATCAACGTCCTCGGCGACGGCATCCGCGACGCGCTCGATCCCCGCGCTCAGATCCGGATCAAGAACTGATGCTCCGGTTCATCGTCCGCCGCACGATCTCGGCCATCGCGCTGCTCTTCGCCGTGTCGGTCGTCGTGTTCGGGATCTTCGAGATCATCCCCAGCTATAACCCGGCGCGGGCGATCGCCGGACGCAACGCCAATGCCACGACAGTGGAGGAGGTCAGCAAGAAATTTGGGTTTGACAAGCCGTTCTATGCCCAGTACGCGAACACGATGAAGCTGATCTTCACCGGCCAGGTGATCGACTACCAGGACGACCTCAACGTCGTCGACCAGTTTCGCGAGAAGTTCCCGGTGACGCTGTCGCTGGTGATCCCGGCGGCGATCCTCTGGTTGGTGGCCGCGATCGCGCTCGGCTCGTTCAGCGCGCTCAGGGCAGGGCGTCTGGCCGACCGGGGGGTCATGGTGGCGGCGATCCTGGGGGTATCGATACCTGTGTTCCTGCTCGCCGCCCTGCTCCTGTATCTATTCGCCTACAAGCTGCCGATATTCCCCAACACCGGGTACAGCGGGATCTCCGATCCCCTGCAGTGGGGCTACCACCTGATTCTGCCGTGGTTCTCGATCGCGGCCCTGTCGATCGGCTTCTACTCGCGGGTGCTGCGCTCGAACCTGCTCGACACGATCAATCAGGACTTCGTGCGGACGGCGCGGGCCAAGGGCCTTACGCAACGGAAGGTGTTCACCCGCCACGTGCTGCGCAACTCGCTGATGCCGATCATCACGATATTCGGGCTCGACTTCGCCGTTCTGCTGGGCGGCGCGGCGCTGGTGACCGAGACGGTCTTCAACCTCCCCGGCGTGGGCCAGTACGAGGCGCAGGCGATCGGCAACCTCGACGTCCCCCCGATCCTCGTCGGCGCGATGTTCACGGCCTTCTTCGTGGTGCTGTTCAGCGCCTTCTCCGACATCCTCTACGCGACGCTCGACCCCCGCGTCCGCCTCACCGGGTAGCCATGGCCCAACGGGACACCACCGATGGCTGACCGTCTGCTCGACGTGGACGATCTGCAGGTCTCGTTCGCGACCGAGGACGGGACCGTCCGCGCGGTCGACGGGGTCACGTTCACCCTCAATCGCGGCGAGGTGGTGGCGATCGTGGGCGAGTCGGGATCCGGGAAGTCGGTGACGGTGATGACGCTCATGGGGCTGACCCGCGGGCCCAACTCCCAGTTCGGCGGCGCAGCCCGGCTGGGTGACCGCGACCTGGTCAGTGCGTCCGAGCAGCAGCTGGAGGGGATCCGCGGCAAGGAGATCGCGATGATCTTCCAGGACCCAATCTCCTCGCTCAGTCCCGTGATGCGGATCGGGGACCAGATCGTGGAGCAGATTCGGGCGCACGAGGACCTTTCCAAAGCGGCGGCGCTGGACCGCGCGATCGAGCTCATGGAGCGAGTCGGCATTCCGCGCGCTCGTGACCGGGCGCGGGCCTACCCGCACGAGTTCTCAGGCGGGATGCGTCAGCGGGTGGGGATCGCGATGGCGCTGTCGCTATCGCCCGGGGTGCTGATCGCCGACGAGCCCACGACCGCGCTCGACGTCACCATCCAGGCTCAGATCCTCCAGGAGATAACGCAGCTGAGCAAGGAGTCAGACAGCGGGGTTATCTTCGTCACCCATGATCTCGGAGTGGTGGCCGACATCGCCGACCGGGTGCTGGTCATGTACGGCGGGCGGGTGGTTGAGCAGGGGACGCTGGACGAGATCTTCTACGATCCGCAGCATCCCTATACGTGGGGGCTGCTCGGGTCGGTGACCCGGATGGATCGCGAGCCCCCGCGGCGGCTGCCCGCGATTGCCGGCGCGCCGCCCTCACTGGTCAACGCGCCCACCGGCTGCCATTTCCGTCCGCGCTGCCCGCACGCGTTCGACCGGTGCACCGAGGTGCCTCCGCTCGAGTCGCGCGTTCCCGAGGCGCCCGAGCACGAGGATCGCTGCTGGCTCGAGCCGGCCGAAAAGCGCACCCGGCGAGAGGTCGACGGACGCATCGGTCTGGGCGCGGGGGCGGTGCCCGCGTGACCGCGGGCGATGCTGCCACCGAGGCCGCGCCCGAGGCCAATGGGCAGTCGCTGCTGCTCCAAGCCGAACACCTGCAGCTGTACTTCCCGATCAAGCAGGGGGTGCTGATCGACCGCACGATCGGGGCTGTGCACGCCGTGGACGACGTCTCGATCGGGCTGCGGGAAGGGCAGACGCTCGGCATTGTCGGTGAGTCGGGCTGCGGCAAGAGCACGCTGGCCCGGTGCATGGTGAGGCTGCTCGAGCCGACCGCGGGCACGCTGCGGTTCCGCGGCAATGACATCACGCACCTCGGCCGCCGGCGCCTCGAGCCCTTTCGAAAGGAGGCCCAGCTCGTCTTCCAGGATCCGGTTGCATCGCTGAACCCGCGCAAGCGGGTCGGGCAGATCGTGGGCAGTCCGATGCGCCTGCACGGGATGGACCGCAGCGAGGTGCAGCCTCGCGTGCGGGAATTGCTCGAGCGAGTGGGGCTGAACCCGGAGCACGTCAACCGCTTTCCGCATGAGTTCTCCGGCGGCCAACGGCAGCGGATCGGCGTCGCCCGCGCGCTGGCGCTCAACCCGCGCCTGGTGGTGCTCGACGAGCCGGTCTCGGCGCTCGACGTCTCGATCCAGGCGCAGGTCGTCAACCTACTCGACGACCTGCAGGACGAGCTCGGCTTGTCCTACGTGTTCATCGCCCACGATCTCTCAGTCGTCCGTCACGTCTCGGATCAGATCGGCGTCATGTACCTGGGCAAGATGATGGAGGTCTCTCCGGCCCGGGAGCTGTACAGCAAGCCGATTCATCCCTACACCGAGGCGCTGTTGGGGGCGATCCCGATCCCCGACCCGCAGGAGAACCGGGACCGCGAACGGCTGGTGATCGGCGGGGAGCCGCCCAACCCGATCAGTCCGCCGTCGGGATGCCGCTTCCACACCCGTTGTCCGAGAGCGACCGAGGTCTGTCGGGAGATCGAGCCGCCTCTGGCCGAGTACGCCGGCGGCCATCTGGCGGCCTGCCACCACCCGCTCAACGTCAACTCCTCGGAGATCGCGAAGGCCACGCGCTCGCCGCTGAGCCCGATCAGCGCCGGGGACCGAATGCCGTCAGGCGACGACTCCCTGAGCGCACCGACGCCCGCCGCCGAAGCGTCGCCTGCGCCTCAAGACGGGTGACGCTCAGGGGCGACCACTAGGCAGCAATGCCTCGCCTCGCTCGTCCGCCCATCCGCACTCATCGCTGGCATCTGGCTCTCCTGCCTCTGGGGTGCATGCTCGCGGTCGCGTGCGGGAGCGGTCCGAAGCCCAGCACCACTTCGGCATCCTCCGCGCAGGGGGTGGCCGCGCGCGCCTGTGCGCAGGTGCGGGCCGCGACCGCACCCCGACTCGGCGCGGCGGTCGTCCTCCGGATCGCCAACTCGGATCCGACGAACATTGAGTGCATGCTCCGGGGTCGAGGCGTGCGCCTCCATGTGGTGTCCCAGCCCTCGACCGTGGCCTACACGGAGTTCGACACCACGAGCTCGCATTATTCGCAGGTGTTCGGCAACGGCGGCGCACATGACGCAAGCGACCAGCCGGTCCCGGTCGACGGCGTTGGGGTGGCGGCGATCTGGGTGGCGGGCGCGCATCAACTCGTGGCCACCACGGGCTCGCCGGACCACGGGGGCGATTATGTGACCGTCACCGTCGCCGGCGCGCGACCAAGCGCCCCGGGACGGCTCGCACTGGCGCGGGCGGCGGCGCTGGCGGCGCTGGCGGCGACCCCTAGCCC
>JBAPXO010000203.1:0-5841 GCA_049284255.1 Solirubrobacteraceae bacterium
ATCCCATCCCACGATGTGAGCCTGGGGCTTGGACGCGATAACCGTCCCGCTGGCACTCACACGAGCCCACATCGCGACCGACCCCGCGATGTCTTTCCCGTTGAGCTTCGCCGGCGTGACCGATCCGTTCGCGAGCTTCTTGTTCGTCACAGCACCGCGACGTAGCTGGCGGCTGCCGACGCTGCCCGCAGGGAGGTTCACAGCGGCGTAGCTCGTGCCACCGAGCGCGACGAAGAGCGCCAGGTAGGCGATCGCGTTTCCCTTCACGTGCTTAAGCAGTTTTTGCATTCCCTTCCTCCTCGCTTCCTCTAGCCGCTCGGGCTGGTGCCGGAGCCGATCAGTGACACGGGGCCGCTCGGACCGCTTGGTGCGCTTTGCTGAGTGCCGCCGCCAGCGGAGGCGCCCGTATCCGAGCTCTGGGAGCTCTGCGCGGGCGCCGCCTCGGCCTGAGAACTGGACTGTGCCACCGGTTGAGCTGTTGTCCGCGTCGCGTAGGTCGGAGCGGATGGCTGCTCGGCCGGCTCGGAAGGCGCCGGCGGGGACGCATGACGCGCGGCACCCGCGTGACGCGCGGCACCCGCGGAACGGCGGCGGGGCGTGCGGTGGGCGACACGCGTCTTGGGCCGGGACAGACGGATGGCGGTCAACTCCCGCACCGATGATGCGTCATGTCCTCTAGCCGTCTGGGAGATATCCGCCGTGAACGCATGCGGATCGGCAGCATCCTGCCTTTGAGAAGGTGGTGATCCCTCTGAGCTTCCGATGATCGACACGGCCACGACCAGTGCGGTGACTGCGGCAACCGCAACCGCCGACCAGGTCCGCGGCCGTCCCACCAACCGAAACCTGAGGTCAGGCAGGCGTCGCTCGAAATGCAGACGTGCTCGGAGCCGCGGTTGCGACGCTGGCACCGGCCCGGATCTGGTTGCAGCGACCTGACGGGCGGGCGCGGCCGTCCGAGACGGCTCGGCGTCGGCGGGAGCGCGGATCGCGTCATGCAGCGCCGCCGACTCCTCGCCCCAGAAATCATGTGCGGTTGGGAGCCAGGACTCCTCCGTATCGCTAGGGGGTTCGGCGATCGTCTCGGCTCGTGCCCCCGCTCCTATCGGCACGAGTTCCTCTCGTGGCCCCAGCCAATCCCGGGGAAGGCGGACCACGTTGGTCTGCTCCCGAACTTCTTCCCCGCCGTCTTCGATGTGTCGTTCGTCCATATTTACGGGATTTGCAGAACCTTTCCTGACCACTTACGGCAAATCCGTCTCCCGCGGGAGGTAGTATAACTCTGAATTGGTTTTGCTTTGTCTCAATTAGACAAGGATTGGTCTTGAGTATCAACGAATCCGAAGAGTCCTACCTCACCGTCGCGGAGGTCGCCGAGACTCTCAAGCTCAACCAGCAGACGGTGCGCAACTGGATCGACCAGGGTTCGCTGCCCGCGCTGCGGGTGGGAAGACGGGTGCGGATCAAGCGCTCTGACTTCGAGCGGATCCTCGAGGAGGGCTACAGCGGGGCGGCCGCTTCGCCGCCGCCCAGGTCGGGCCCCAGCGCGGACGATTTCTGGGGCGGTGAGCCCGTTGGCCTTGCCGAGACCGAACCCGGGAGCCGATGATCTGGTCCGATCACTCGATGGGCGGTCGTAAGTGAGTTTCGGCGACGAGCTGGATCGCCAGCGCGCGCAGATAATGCGCGCCGTCCGCCACGCCAGCGATGGCTGGGCGGCCGCGATGCGCGCGCACAAGCTCGCTCCGCCGGACGACGGCTTTGCCGATCGTCTGCGAGAGCTCGCCGGCGCGGCGTCGACCGAGCAGATCGCCTGGGAGCACGCCCACGCGGCGGGTCTGCTGTGGCGACCGGTTCCGGGAGCCGAGAACGCCGAGCCTCCATATGAGTTACGGCCCGGTACGGGCCGGCGCGGGCCGGCGGAGTTGTGGGAGCGGTTTGACGCAACCGTGCTCGCCCTCAACCACGCCATCACCGGATCGAGCGCCGCCGCTGTCGCCGACGCCTTTGGCGACATCTCCGAGGCCGCCCGGGATCTCGCGGACGCGGTGGCCCAAGAAGATGCGGCCGTCGCCTCAGCCTCAGAGTCCCGCGCGCGCGGAGCCGCCTGACCACTTTGACCGAGCGCTCTGGCGCTCTTTGCGATGCCGCCCGTTCCCCGCCGCTCAATTCACCTGCCCGCGCCCGGCACCAAGCGTGCCGTCGTCATCGGCGCGGGTTCGTTCGGGACCGCGGTAGCGGTGCTCCTGGCTCGCGGCGGCCTGCGGACCACGCTGCAAGCCCGCACTCCCGAGCAAGCGCGCGCCCTGGGCGAGACCAGGGAGAACCACGCCTATCTGAGCGGGGTCGAGCTCCCGCGTGAGCTGCGCATCGAGCACATCGGCGCCGGCGCGCTCCAACGCGCCGACTACGTGTTCGTCGGAGTCCCTTCGCTTGCGCTTGAGGAAGTGATCGACGGGCTCGAGCCAAATGGCCTACCCGACAAGGCGGCGATCGTGTCCCTGGCCAAGGGGCTCGTTCCGCCCGCTGGGGAACCGCCGACTGTCATCATCAGCCGCCGCTTTGGCTCCCGGCGCACCGCCTGCATCGGCGGCCCCGCCCACGCTCAGGAGATGGTCAGCGCGGGCGCTGGGCTGGTGGCCGCCTCCACCGAGGAAGAGCTGGCCAACGCCATAGCCGGGGTCTTCATTCGGGCGGGCGTGGTATGCGAGGAATCAAACGATCCCATCGGCGTGGAGCTCGCCGGCGCCGCCAAGAATGCGGCCGCGCTGGCGACCGGCGCCACGGAGGCTCAAGGGCTGAACGCCGCCGGCGCTGCGGCCGGGCACATCTTCGCCGAGGTGTGGCGCTGGGCCGAAGCCGAAGGGGCGCGTCCGGAGTCAATGATCGGACTGTCGGGAACCGGCGATCTCGTGGCCACCGCGCTGGCCCCGATGAGCCGCAACCGCCGCGCCGGTGAGCTGCTGGCCAAGGGCGTTCCCGCCGCGGAGATCCCGGCGCAGGTCGGTCAGGCCGTCGAAGCGCTCGAATCAGTCCCGCTGCTCGCCCACGCTCTCGATCGCGCCGGGGTCGAAGCTCCGGTAACCCGAGCCCTGGGCAGGCTTATCTCCGGGGAGCTCCCACTTGAGGAGTGGGTCGCCGTCGTGCGGACGACGATCCCGCCGCCGGCGCGCTGGCTGCCAGCTGTGCGCGGCGGGTTCTGGAGACGCCTGCGCGAACGAGTCCGGTCCTGGTTCTCCCGAGATAAGTAATCAGGCCACAAGATGTTTACTGGGGCTGAAGGCGGCGATGTCAGTCTCAGGTCGAACCGAACTCCAATGAGGGGGAGCATGCCTCAAATCATCGTGACAGCCGACAGGGCGACTGACACCGGAGGGGCCCCGGTTATGTTCCGCGAGCGCGTAAGCGCTCGGGATTTCGAATCGCGTCATTTCGCGGACCAGCTCACCGAGCGGCTAGGGTGGGCCGTCGGCGACGCCGAAGCCGTGGAGACCGATCCGCTGCAAGCAAGATCCGACTCCGTGGACGAGCCGGTCACGGCAAGCGAGCCAGAACCGCAGCTCGTCGAGGAAGCAGAGCCGATGCCGATGGTCGGACTCATCCCCGTCGTTCCGCAAGCGTGGTGACCACCGCTTCATAGACCCCGGCGCCGTAGGAGTCCGTGGCCACGCGGACTCCCGGTCGCCCGGTCACCTCGTCGGCGAGCGTGAGATCGCGCTCCAAGGCGTTGGCCACCAGCCAGAACGTTCCCACCACCGACGCCGCGTCCATGTCCTCACGCGAATCGCCGGCAGCGATGCATTGGTCTTGCTCATAGCCGCGAGCCTGCATGTGCCGAGCCACCGCTCGCGCCTTGGATGAACCCGCGGGAATCAGGTGGTAGGCGCGGATGACCGGCAGGCCCGGCATTTGCTCTGCCTGGACGTGAATGACCCCGTTGTCGACCAGCCGCAGCCACCCGAGGCCGGCCTGCTCCAGGATCGAGCTCGCCTGCACCAGGTCGACGTCACCCCGGAAGAGATGCGAGACGTCACGCGTCGCCGACCACGGGGTGTGGTACTCGAGCCGCCCGGCAAAGTGCTCCAGCAGCAGCGCCGGCGCGCCCGTAGCCTCGATCTGGTCAAAGATGGATCCGCCGACCTCGCTGGGCTCCAGCCCGCCGGTCAGCCACTCGAGCTCACCGTCGATCACCAGCCCGCACCCGAGCTCAAAGATGTAGGCCGAGGATCCGATCAGGCGGGCGCACTCGAACACGCTGGACTGCTTACGCCCCGAGTAGAGGACGACCTCGGCGCCGGCCCTGGCGCACGCCTCGAGGGCGCGCACGCCCAGCGCGCTAAAGCGCCCGTCAGCGCCGGTCAGGAGCGAGGCATCGGGACCCAGGAGGGTGCCGTCGAGGTCGACATACAGGCAACGCATGGCGGCGCGACGCTAGCACCGCGGGCGTCCACCAAGCCGTTCGGATCGCCCCGCCATACTGAGACCCAGACATGTCCGCCGTGCCCGAAACCGAGCCCTGGGAGGCGCTGCTCGAGACCGGACGCTCCGATGAGCGCCTGGTCCACGATGACCGCTACCCCGGGCAAACCCCCCGCTTGGTCTCGATCCCCGAGGAGCTCAACTGGAACGTCGCCGGTGGGCTCGCCGAGGCCGGGATCGAGCAGCTGTACGCCCACCAAGCTGAGGCGTTGGGCAAGGCCATCGACGGCCCGACGATCATCACCACCGGGACCGCGTCGGGGAAGACGTTGTGCTTTCAGCTGCCCACGCTCGAGGTCCTGACCAGCGACCCCGCGGCGCGAGCCCTCTACATCTACCCCACCAAGGCGCTGGCTCAGGACCAGGCTCGCTCATTGGGCCGCTTCGGTCTGCACAAGGCGATCCGGCCGGCGATCTATGACGGCGATACGCCGCGGGCGCAGCGCTCGGCGATCCGCAAGCGCAGCAACCTGATTATCACCAACCCCGACATGCTGCACGTCGGGATCCTGCCCCATCACGCCGCCTGGGGCGACCTGTTCGCCAACCTCGCGTTCGTGGTCGTCGACGAGGCCCACGTCTACCGCGGGGTGTTTGGCTCCCACGTGGCCAACGTCCTGAGACGGCTGCGCCGGGCCGCCGCGATCCACGGCACCGAGCCGCGGTTCCTGCTCACCAGCGCGACGATCGCCAACCCGGTGCAGCTCGCCGAGGGCCTGACCGGCCTGGCCCCGTTCAACCTCGTCGAGCACGATGCCGCGCCGCGGGCGGAGCGGCGGGTGGCGATGTGGAACCCGCCGCTGCTCGACGAGCAGCTCGGCGTCCGGGCCTCGGCGCTGTATGAGGCCGCCGAGGTCTTTTCCGAGCTCGTATCCAGCGGCGCGCGGACGATCTGCTTCATGAAGTCGCGCAAGGGCGTGGAGCTGATCCTCCGCCACGCCGTCGATCGCCTCCCCGATGAGCTCGCCGAGCGGGTGGCGCCCTACCGGGCCGGCTACACCCCGGCGCAACGTCAGGACATCCAGCGCCGACTGACCAACGGAGAGCTCCTCGGCGTCGTGGCTACCGACGCCCTCGAGCTCGGGATCGACATCGGCGAACTCGATGCCGCCGTGTGCGTCACCTTCCCGGGCACCGTCGCCAGCCTGCGCCAGATGTGGGGGCGAGCGGGCCGCCGGGGCCGGGGGCTGGCCGTCTACATCGCCGGCGAGGACGCGCTTGATCAGTTCTTCTGCCGCCACCCCGACGAGGTCCTCAGCCGCGCCGTCGAGGCGGCGATCATCGATCCCACCAGTCCCGAGATCTACGCCGAGCACCTGCTGTGCGCCGCGCACGAGGCTCCGCTGTCTGATGCCGATGAGC
>JBAPXO010000204.1:0-7738 GCA_049284255.1 Solirubrobacteraceae bacterium
GCACAATCGAACCGCCCAGTGAGGTCACCCGCTCGAGCGCGGGCGCCATATCGCCAACCCGGAAATACGGCAGCGAGAATGAATCGCCCGGGCCCCGGCCGCGGGCATGTACGCCGACGTCGGGTGCACTGCCGCTGGTTTGCCACCCCTCGCCCGCTCGCTCGTCGCGGGGCTCGAGCTCTGTCTCCAGCAGCCCTGACCAGAAGCGTCGCGCACGCGCCGGATCATCGGCGGGAAACTCGATCAACGAAGCGAAGGCAGGATTCATCGGCGCCTGGAAAGGCTAGCCCCTGATGTCGCTCGGAAAGCCATCGCCGTTCGCCGATCCCGTGCCGGCCCCGTCCGCGTGAGGCGGTCCATCGAGCACGTAGATCTCGGCGCCAAGGTCAGGGCTGATGTGGTTCGCGCTCATCATCGCGATCACGTTGCGCCCGGTGAGCTCGGCGATCCTGGCGCTACTTTCCTCGCGCATCGCTTCCTGAATTCACTACGGATTCCGAGCACCTTTTCGCCCCGGCCTCTTGCCACGAGCGACTGCTCGCCCTTGGTCAGCGTGTCCTCAAGGAGGATCAGCACTACGTTCTCGCGGATTGTCGTCCGCGCCTTGGTGGGGCCGCGTCCGGTGTATTCACGGAGGAAGCCGACGATGGCGTTAGATATGGCCACGTGCAGTGCGCCTCCTGAGAGGCGCTGGCCGTCAAGCTGGCCGGACATCGCGGTCCGTTCTCGTCTTTCCCTGAGGTGGTCTGACGCCGGAAGAGGGAAAGACGGCGGACCGCCAGGGCGAGAGATGCCGCGCAAGCTTTAAGGACGCGGCGAACCTAACGTCAAGTATCGCAGACCGATCAGCGCCTGGATTATCTGGCGCTCATCAGCTAGATGGAAACTCAGCCGAAGCGTCGAACCCCTGCCCGTTAGCCTCGGCCGGCGTCGACTTCGCGCTCATCAGCGCCGAGTCGGCCTGCGCGAGCAACTCCTCCACGGAGCTCCCCGCAGCCCACTGCGCCACCCCTACCGAAGCGGTCAACGGCTCTCCCTTGGTCAAACCCGGCGCGGCGCTGATCTGTGCGCAGATCCGCTCGGCCAGCACCCGCGCGCCGCGCTCGGTGGTCAAGGGAAGGATCGCGACGAATTCATCCCCGCCGTAGCGCCCCAGGCTGTCTCCACTGCGCAAGGTGTCGTGCAGGATCTGAGCGACGACGGTAAGAACATGATTTCCGTAGAGATGGCCGTAATCGTCGTTGACCCGTTTGAAGCCATCGAGATCGATGAAGCAGCACGACACCGACAGTCCGCTTCGCTCGGCGCGGCTGATCTCCCGTGACAGCTCCTCGAGCGTGCTCTGGTAGTTCAGGCAGCCAGTGAGGGCATCGCTGCGGGCGGAGTCCACCAGCTTGCGCAGCGCGCTCGGGCTCTGGAGAACCAGCGCCATGGTCGCCGCATAGCACTCGATCGTCCACACCGTCAACGTGATCTCCGGTGGAGCCGCGGAGAAGCCGACGATCACGACGCGCCTGACCTCACCTGGGCCCCGGATCGGGCACACGAGGGCATGTGTCAATCGCATGCAGCCATCGGCGTCGGCAAAGAAGCCGGCGTCCAGCTCTGGGTCGAGCCGTTCGAGGATCGCGCGCTCATGCATCAGCGCGCGACCCACGAACGAGCGCCCTTCTCTGCGCGCCCCACCACGCGATCCCCCAACCCAGTCCCACTCCCTCGGCGCTACGGATCCAGCGCCATCCTCCTCCGACGAGGCGACGATCGTCAGTTCCCCCCTGCGATCCGGCTCGCAGAGCAGGGCAAGGTCGCATCCCACGGCGCGGACCAGGTCGGACAGCAGCGACTCCAGCCGCCACGCCTCAACCCGCGGCCTCAATCGGACCGGCCGGTCCTCATCGGGCGCCGAGGCCGATGGGCTCATCGCCTGGACGCGGCCGTTCACCCGCGATCCCTCGAGCGAACGCGGCAGGATGATGAGCAAAGCGTCGACGCAAGACGGATCGAACCAAGCACGATGTTCCAGCCTCTGCAACTCGTGTGACTCGCCGCGATCCACTCTAACGGTCACGGTGCGCCCGTCAGCGCGTCCAGCTAGCCGCCGCAACCATCCGCACCGCCCTGGCAGCGCAAAAGGTCGCGCCGTGACCTTAGCTCAGCTTCCCGGTCGATTCAAGCACTGCAAGTCGATTCGAGCACAGCGACGCTCGCCCCCGCAGTGGCATCCACGGGCCCTCCGACCGGCTATTCCGGCTCCGATGCACAGGCCCCGGGAGCCCTACGGGTGGTAAAATCCAGGACTGCACAGGCGGGAGGGGACGCGAGACACAGTGCTCCGTCACCACGCCAGATAAACCGTCGATGGATGGCCAGAGGTCTTTTGGGGCCCCTGAGCAGACCTCGGAGGATGGCAATGCAGCCCAACCCGGCAGGAAATGAGGCGCGCGGCGAACTCGTAGACGCCGCACCAGAGAAGCTTCGGGGAGGGCGGCTCCTGTCAGAGATCTCGACCGCCATCGTCAAGCTGCTGCGTGAGCACTACGGTCGAGGACCGATCAAGGCCAAGACCTACGTGCTCGACGACATCATCGTCGTGGTTTTGCGAGGAAGCGGCTTCACTCCGCTTGAGCAGACCATGATGGATAGCCGCGACACCGACCGTGAAGACCGAGTCGTGGCCATGCGAGAAGACTTCCAGCGCATGATGGCCTCGCGGTACAAGGAAACCATCGAACGGCTGACCGACCGCAAGGTGCTCGCCTTTCTCTCCCAAGCGCACGTCGAGCCGGATATCACGCTCGAGATGTTCTTCGTCGACCGGCCGCTAGACGGCTTTGGAGCCGTCGAGGTGGTCCATGGCGGCAACCCCTGAGGGCAGGACGTCTGGTCATCGCCGCTAGACTGGGGCCCTAGGTCGAGCGTCCGCTCGACGAAGCAGTGCCCAGCGTTTCCGCAGTTGTTGCTTCTGGCACCCTCCGCGTTCGCAGTGCACATACCCACGGAGGGAACAAGATGGCAACAGGAACCGTGAAGTGGTTCAACGATGACAAGGGTTTTGGATTCATCACCCCCGATGAGGAGGGCAAGGATCTGTTCGTTCATCACAGCGCGATCCAGGGCAACGGCTTCAAGTCGTTGGCCGAGGGCGCCAAGGTGAGCTACGACGCCGAGCAGGGTCCCAAGGGCCCGGCGGCCGCCAACGTCCAGACTCGCTAGGCCCGACGGCCGCGAGAGATCTCCAGGATTGCTCGGCCCGAGCTCGTCTAGGTCTTCACCTCATCACGCGGGCGGCCGACGCGTTTCAAATCCCCAGACCAGGAGGACTGCATGGCATCAAACGGGAAGAAGAAGACCACGATGGCAAAGCTCAATCGCGAGCGAAAGCTTCGCGAGCGCCGGATCGACAAGCAGGCCAAGAAGGACGCGCGAAAGAACGCATCGGCTGATCAGTCAGGGCAATTCGGCGACCCGCTGACCAGCGGCGAGGATCAGCCGACCCCGTCGGAGACCGAAGACCCCGCTCTTGACCCGGTCGCTTCGTCGCTCGTCGACGTCTGATTTCGCCTCGCGGCGAGTTCGTCAGTACCCCCAACGGGATTCGAACCCGTGATCTCCTGCGTGAAAGGCAGGCGTCCTGACCGCTAGACCATGGGGGCCAGCCTCACGATTCTAGGTTCAGCGCCAAACCCGGGCCCGGCGTGTCAGCCGACGGCGCTGCCCGATCCCGATAGAACCAGTTCTGGCTCAGGCTCGGCGTAGGTCTCGGCGGTCCCGGTGAGCACGCGGACGATCGCCTCGACGACGACCGGGTCAAATTGTGTCCCGGCGCACCGGCGCAGTTCCGCGATCGCCTCCGACACGTCACGCGCGCGACGGTAGGGGCGGTCGGTGGTCATCGCGTTGTAGGCGTCGCACACGCACACGATCCGCGACTCGATCGGGATTGACTCCCCGACCAGACCGTCGGGATAGCCGGTGCCGTCGTAGCGCTCGTGTGAGGATCGGACCAGACGCCCCACGCCGGCCAGCGTCCCGCCGACCTGCGCGAGCATCGCCTCCCCCTCGATCGTGTGCCGGCGGATGATCTCCCACTCGGCGTCGTCGAGCTTGCCCGGTTTGTTGATGATCGAGCTCGGAATCCGGATCTTGCCCACGTCGTGCAACAGGGCGGCGAACTCGACGTCCTGCTGGCGGGTCCTATCGAGCTCCAGCGCAACGGTCACCGCGAGTGAGAGGTCGACGACCTGGCGGGTGTGGACGCCCGTGTAGTGGTCGACGGCATCGATCACGTCCCCCAGCAGATGCGCGGCGCCGCGGTAGGCCGAGCTGAGCTCGAGCGTGCCGTCGAGTCGCTCCTTGCGCTCATGGGCGAACATTGAGAGCAGGCCCATCATCGGAAGGGTGAGGAGCACGAGCCCGGTCTGCCCGACGGCGGCCGCGGCGACCGCTATCCCGGCGCACGAGACGCAACCGTCGATGACGTACAGCCATGCCATCTGCACCTGCTCGATCGGCCGGATGCGCTCGGCAAACCAGGTCCGGGCCAGTCCGGTCGCGGCGTCCACGAGGACCTGGGCGGCAAAAGCGGCGATGAGGATCGGACCCGCCGACCAGGAGAAGCTCTGATGTCCGGTGAGCACCAGGACGAGCACGGGACCGAGGGTGTACAGGGAGTCCGCGATGCGAGTGGCAACGCGGGTGGAAGTGAGGCGGCGGTGATGAGCTTCGGGCCAGAGATCGAGCAGCGAACACCCGGCCACGACCAACGGAACCCACGGCGTTGGCAGCATGAACAGCATCGGGACGAACACCAGCTGGGTCGGCGCCGTCCAGGCGCTGCCCACCGGGAAGCGAACGCGGAGCGCCACCAGGTAGAGCCCCACGGTAAGCACGAGTGCCTCGATCGACAGGCTCCGCGTCGGGACGGCGAGACCGGCCACGAGGCCGGCCGCCAACAGGAACGAGGCCGCGGCAGCGACCTCGGTCCTCAGGACGCGTCTGGCATCCGAAGTTTGAGCGTGACGCTCCTGCCCCGATTTGAGCAGGCTCTGCGCCAGTGGCGTGGCATAGGAGTCAAGGACCATTGCTCAGCAGTCACCGCCCCGGGACTCAGCGCGGGGACCGGCCTCCCGTTCTCCCGGGACTGCGGGGCCTGCGGGGTCGCGCACTGTCAGCCACGGAACCAGGGATCGATGAAGACGTCGTCGACCTGCGACTGACCGCTGAGCGCCGTGAGTTTGATCGAGACCTGGGCGCTGCCGCCTGAGAGCAGACCCACCAGCTTGGACCTGGTCGTGAACACCGGGGAGGGCGACCAGCTCCCGTCGGCGTTGGCCACCCCGGCAGGAATCGTGAAACCTCCGTCGACGATCTGCACGAGCACGTTGCCCGATCCGGCGTCGAAGAATCTCAACGTCGGCACGCTGGCGTCCAGGCAGAACGTGGGCGAGGTCGCCGAGCTGCCGGCGGGCAGCGACAGCGACGAGGAGCCGAGGGTTCCGGTGGCGGCATAGGTCTCGCTGCCGGCGACGATCGCGGCGCCGTTCTCCAACGTCCACCCCGAGCTCTCGAAGTCGCCGGCGGGAGCGAGCTCGTAGGAGGACTGATCGCCCCATTGCGAGAAAGGCTGGCTCACGGAACCGGCTTGGCAGCCCCCGGAGGAATCGGCCGCGGCGGTGGACGCAGTGGCAGCCGCCGCGCCAAGGCAGAGGACCGAGGAGGAGGCGAGCGTGAGGAGGAGGCGTCGGGGGCGCTGGAGCATGCTGACAGTCCTTGTCTTCGACGGGCGGGTGGAGGGAGTGTTGGCCCGGTTGCCCCCCGGAAACCGGCGGCTTTCGAGCAATGTCTTCATCGGCACGGCGGTCAGCGGTCCTGCCTTCCGTTCAGGAATGCAGCGATTTGCGCCCTAATCTTCAACACCAGCGCGAATGTGCCGCCTGTGTGGCTAGTACGTTTGTTGAGCCGAGTCGGCCCCCGCCGCTCGGTATGCTCGCGAGCAATGGATGCCGGAGAGCCGATCTCCTACGAGGTTCTGGAACGAGGAACCCCGGTCTACAGCTCCGACGGCCATCAGGTCGGCTCGGTGACCCACGTTCTCGCGGTGCCCGAGGAGGACGTCTTCGACGGCATCGTGCTCGAGTTGCACACCTCTGATCGTCGCCACGTCGGCGGCGGTCACCACGGCGCCCACGACCATCACCTCGGGCAAGACGATCACCGCTTCGCCGATGCCGACGACGTAGAAACGATCCACGAGCGCGCGGTCACGCTCAAGCTCGATTCGGTCCAGTGCGCCGACCTGCCGCGCCCCACCGAGAACCCAGCGGTCATGCGCGACGATCCGGCCGAGTCCGGGTCGGGACTTCAGGGCAAGCTGCGCCGCGCCTGGGACCTCATCTCCGGAAAGTACTGAGCGCCGCGACGACCTCAGCGGCGGGACGGCTGGGATCGTCAAGCAACCCCTCGAGGCGATCGCCGGCCAGCTCCTTGACCTTGGCGTGAAGCTCTGCCGGCTGCAGCGGACGGCCTGGGGCGCCGCGCGGACACTCCACCCACACCGGCTCGCGGCCGCCCAGCGCAACGACAGCGCCGAACTCCGGCAGCGAGGCATCGACCGACACCGTTACCCGAGCTGATCGTTCCCGCGCGTCGGCGTCGATCTCGGCGAAATCACGGAGGCGCGGCGGACCGTGCAGCAGGGTGTGCATCACGCAGTAGGGGATCGAGAACTTGGCCTCGAGACCGTCGTTGACCGCATCGAGGTGCGCGGCCTGACGGGCCACCGGGTGGACCCGCACCTCCACGCGCTCCGCGCTCGCGTCCACGCCGGCGTCGCGAAGCTGGGCGGCGGCGTCGATCGGCGCATGGGTGCCCAGGCAGCTCGGGTGAAGCTTTATCCAGTTGCGCGTGATGGCCGGTTCCGGTTCGGCTTTCCCGACGCTTTTCTCCCGCTCGGCGAGCTCGGCCCAGCTCGCCCCGAGCACCGCCGTGAAGCCCAGCGGACCGTGGATGGCCTCAGCGCGAACGCGAGCGCCAGCACGAGCCAGCAGGGCTGCCTGAGCACCGGCCGCCGCCGCCAAGCCGACCTGGACCGCCTTCCCGTCAGAACCGAAGGCCCCGCGCGTGCCGCCGGCTCTCAGGAGCGCGATTGCGAGTGCGCTCTCGCGCTCGCTGCCCGTGAGCCCGAGCAACCGCGAGGCCGCCACGACGGCGCCGATCGGACCGCACACGGCGGTGGGGTGCCAGCCGGCGTCATAGAGAGCGGGGTGGCTGGCGGCCGCGACCGCCGCCATCGCCTCATAGCCCTCGGCGTAGGCCGCCAGCGCCTCCCCCACCGTCGTACCGAGGTGGGCGGCGAGCCCGAGTGCGGCCGGCGCCGTCGTGGCGCTGACATGCGCGACGCCGTCTGAGAACGTGTCGTCGTAGTCGTGCACGTGACCGGCGGTAGCGGCCCAGGCGATCTCGCCCACCACTCCCTCGCTCCCGGCCTGGACCGCCGTGGCTGCCCGCTCGTTGACGCCGGCGCATGCGCACGCCAGCCAATCGGTGAACGCCGCCGCGTAGGTGTCGCGAAGGGCGATGTCTCCGGCTGAGGCAGTAACCGCCATCCCAGCCAAAGCGTAGTGGGCCGCCCTCGGCTGACGCTTATGGTCACGAACCTCCGGGTAGGCCTTTCACAAGTGTCTGAAGTCGTCACAACGACGGAGGAACTGCGCAGGTCATACCGACCGCCCTCGCAGGG
>JBAPXO010000205.1:0-4522 GCA_049284255.1 Solirubrobacteraceae bacterium
GGGTGATGGCGCCCAAGCGAGTGGGGCGGTCAGAGTGCGCGAGGGGTTGGCTCCCTTTGATCGTTCCTCGCGCGAAGCGCCGGAACGCTCAAAGGGAGCCAACCCCTCCGCACTACGTCAATCCGACCCCGAGCCCCGATTACGAATCCAATCGGCGACCTGCTGGCTCACGTCGCCAACCTGGGTTCCAAGGGTGGTGATGTTGTCGCCGAGCTCCGCGAAGAGGGCGCGGAAGCGGGCGGCGTAGTACTCGAAGGCGGCACCGGCCTCTTCACGGACGTTGGTGTCGTCGGAGCGCCGGCGGTACTCGCCGCGGACGATTCGGTCGTACTCGCCGCCCTGGACCCACTTCATGACCTCCGAGACGCGGCGGACCGAGTGCGGATGGGTGGCCCCGAGGTCGTTGAAGAAGCGGCGCACGCGGTCTGAGGGGTCGTCCCAGTTCTCGTACTCCATCGCCTGGGCCATGAAGGCGTCGAGGTCGAAGCGGTCAGCGGGCAACCCACCCGCGACCACCATCAGCGTGCGGCACACGATCTTCGGGTCGCGGACGGCGAGCGTGGCGGCACGGTCGGAGCTGAGCTCGGCGGCGCGCATCCACTCGAGCAGCACGGCTCGCACGGCCCGCAGGGGCAGGCCGACGAGCGGAAGGCTGTTGCCGGCGGCGAGGAGGATGTTGAGCGCCGTGATGTAGAGGACGTGGTCGGAGAGGATGTGGCCGAGCTCGTGGGCGACCACCACCCGCTGCTCGCCCGGACCGAGGTGCTCGAGCAGGCCCGACCCGACGATGATCATCGGGCTCTGGGAACCGATGGTCAGCGCGTTCCAATACAGCGACGAGGTGACGTAGAGGTCGTAGTCGCCGGGCATGTCGAGGATGCGCCGGACCCCCTGGTAGGAGGTCCATAGTTCGGGGACCTGGCGCTCCGAGGTCTTGATTGAGTTGCCCAGATAGAACTGACGCAGGGCGCGCTCGTAACTGAACTCCACGAGCTTGCGCACGACGGTGTCGAGCATCGGCACGGTCTTCAGTGCGGCTGTGGCCGCGCGATCCGCCGGATGCTCGTATGCCTTGGAGGAGATGTCCGGATACGGATCGACCGCTTCGGGGAGGCTCGGCGCCATCGCTGCCTGACAGCCTACTCCCGGCGCAAAGCGCCAGAATGGCGTAGATGAGAACGGTGACGGTGACCCAGAGGTTCGAGGGCTCGGTGCCCGAGGCCGAGGCCCGGTGGTACGACGTCGCCGGCTGGCCACGCTGGGTGGACGAGTGCGACCGAGTGCTCGAGGTCAGCGGCGACTGGCCCAACGTCGGCGCCAAGGTGATCTGGGAGTCCGGTCCGGCCGGGCGCGGCCGGGTGACCGAGGAGGTCGTCGAGTACGAGCCACGCCGGGGTCAGACGGTCGAGGTTCAGGACGGCTCGATCCGCGGGCGCCAGACCGTCGCCTTCACGCCCGAGCCGCCCGGGGTGCAGGTCGCCTTCAGCCTCGCCTACCAGATCCAGCGACGCTCGCTCATCACCCCCGTCGTCGACCTGCTGTTCATCCGGCGACCGATGTCCATGTCGCTGGAGCGCACCGTCACCCACTTCGGGGTGGGGCTGCAGGCCGCGAGCCCGGCCTCGCCGTAGACTCGGCCGCCGGCAGTCAGGCGCAAGCGCAAAGGAGATCGAGAGGCCGATGTTCGTCTTCAAAGCCGCCGTCGTGGGGGCCGGCACCATGGGGTGGGGGATTGCGCACGTGATCGCCTCCGCGGACATCCCGGTCGTGCTCAAGGATGTTGACCAGGAGTCCGTGGACCGGGGGATCGAGAACGCCCGCTCGCTGTGGCAGGCCCAGGTCGACGCTGGAAAGCTCGACGCCGCCGAGTTACAGCGCAAGCTCGCGCTGATCACCGGCGCCACCGACTACGCGAACTTCGGCGACGTGGACCTCGCCATCGAGGCGGTTCCCGAGCGGATGGAGATCAAGCAGGCGGTGTTCTCAGAGCTCGATGCGGTCACGCCCGGGCACGCCATCCTTGCCTCCAACACTTCGTCGCTGTCGATCACCGAGATGGGTGAGGCGACGGGGCGCCCCGACCAGGTCGTCGGCCTACATTTCTTCTATCCCGTCTCCGTGGCGCGAGCGGTCGAGGTCGTTGAGGGGGAGGACACCTCGGCGGAGACGGCGCAGGTCGCAGCCAACTTCGCGCAGGCGATCCGCAAGCTGCCGATCCGGTGCGCGGAGGCGCCGGGATTCGTGGTCAACCGCATCCTCAACGCCGCCGTATCCGAGCTCTGGCGTTTCCAGGAAGAGACGGGGACCGAGGTGAAGGCGGTTGACTCGCTGGTCGCGGGATCTCCTGGCTCACCGGCGGGACCGTTCCGGGTGGCCGATTTGCTCGGGCTTGACACCGTCGCGGCCGTCGCCGAGCACCTGAACGAGTCCTACGGCGACCGGTTCTACGTCCACCAGGGAATGCGGGAGCTCGTCGCGCGCGGCGATCTCGGCGCCAAGACCGGAAAGGGCTTCTATGAGCACGGCAGCTGAACCACGACGCTCGGATGAGCTGCTCGAACGCTTCGCGCTCAAGGCCTTCATCGAGAGCTGCCTCGTGCTCGAGGAGGGGATCGCCTCGATCCGGGACATCGACCTCGGGATGATGGCCGGTGCCGGGATCACACCGCCGCCGCTGGCGGGCGCCGACCAGACCGGCCTCGACCAGGTGCTGGCGCGGCTCGAGCGCGCCGCGCAGGAGTGGGGCCCGGACTTCGAGCCGCCCACGATCCTGCGGCGGCTGGTCGCCCAGGGACGCCTGGGAGTCAAGAGCGGCCAGGGCTTTTTCCCGTACGCCAGACCCGACGAGGACTGGGCGTCTCGGCCGGTCAAGCTGGAGACGCGAGACGACGTAGCGATCGCCTGGCTGGATCGTCCGCCCGCCAACTCGATCTCCCCTGAGGTGGTGCAGACGCTCCGGGATCTGTGGGATGAGGTCTCGGGCCGTCCGGCCACGCGGGCGCTCATCTTCGCCTCGGCTAATCCGGCGCTGTTCTGCGCCGGCGCAGACATCAAGGCGTTCACGAAGATGGACGAGGAAGCGCAACGAGGGCTGCTCGAGGCCATGCACGGGCTGCTGCGCGAGATGGAGCGCTCGAGCATCGTCACCATCGCCGCGGTCAACGGCCTGGCCTTCGGCGGGGGCTGCGAGCTGGCGATGGCCTGCGACTTCCGGATCGCGGCGCAGTCGGCGAGCTTCGGCCAGCCCGAGATCAACCTCGGGATCATTCCCGGCTTCGGAGGCACCCAGCGCCTTCCCCGGCTCGTGGGCGAGGGCAAGGCGCTGGAGATGAACCTGACCGGCGAGGCGATCGACGCCCGCGACGCCTACGAGCACGGCCTGGTGACGCGCGTGGTCGCCGACCACCTGCTGCTCGACAGCGCCCTGGCCTGGGCGCGGAAGCTGGCCGGCCAGGCCCCGCTCTCGATCGCCGAGATCAAGAGTGTCTCGGCGGCCGGTGACCTTGACGACGGCATCGAGGCCGAGAAGCAAGGCTTTGGCTCCACCTTTGGATCCGAGGACGCACGCGAGGGAATCGCCGCCTTCCTGGGCAAGCGCGCTCCGCGGTGGCAGGGCAAATGAGCACCGTGGGCACCGCCGCCGCGCAGCTCGCCGGCCTGATCCGGGACGCCGAGTCTGTCGTCGCGCTCACGGGAGCGGGCATCTCCGTGCCCTCCGGGATCCCGGATTTCCGGTCTCCGGGAACGGGGCTGTGGACCAACGTGGACCCGATGGAGGTCGCCCACATCGACGTCTTCCGGCGCGAGCCCGAGCGCTTCTGGCACTTCTACGGCGATCGCTTCCAGACGCTCGAGGAGAAGCGACCCAACGGCGCTCACGTGGCGCTGGCCACGCTGGAGCGAGCCGGACTGCTCAAGGCGGTGATCACGCAGAACATCGACCGCCTGCACGCCCGCGCCGGCACGCGCGAGCTGATCGAGGTCCATGGGACGATCGACCACTCCTCGTGCCTGGAGTGCGGGTCGCGTTACGCGCTCGCCGACGTACGGGCGCGCCAGCTACAGGATCCCCAGCGGATTCCGCGGTGTCAGTGCTCGGCGCCGCTGAAGCCAGATGTGGTGCTGTTCGGCGAGTATCTGCCTGTCGACGCGCTCACGCGAGCCCAGGCGCTGGCCGAGAACGCCGACCTGATGCTGTGCATCGGCTCGTCGCTCGAGGTCTATCCCGTGGCTCAGCTTCCGGCGGTCACCCTCGGCGCCGGGGGCGCCATCGCGATCGTCACCCAGGGCGCGACGCCGTTTGACGGGCGGGCGGCGGTCCGGTGTGGCGGCGACGTCGTCACCGAGCTCGAGAGCGTGGTCGAGATTCTCGGCGTCGGATAGGGAGGGTTACGCGCTCGCGGCCGCGCGGGCGCGCAGTGCGGCCTCGATCCGCCCCAGCGTGAAGGCGACGGTCTCGCGCGCGGGCACGTTCAGCGGGCCACTGAGGGCCGCCTGAGCGGCGGCGGCGGTGGCCTCCCGC
>JBAPXO010000206.1:0-8820 GCA_049284255.1 Solirubrobacteraceae bacterium
CTCCGCGGCAAAACCACGTTCACATCTCGTATGCAACCCCGAGTGCCCCGGAGATCTACTATCCGGTGGCATGCATGACATCCGCGATCCGCTGGAAGCGGAACGGCTTCGCACGCTTGAGCCCGAGGCCTACCACACGCGCCGGGACTTCCTCAAGCGCACAGCGGTAACGGCGGGCCTGGCTTCGGGGATGGGGATGGTGCTGGGTCCCGACGTCCTGGTGGCCGAGGCTGCGCGCCGCCAGCGTGAGGTGGCGCTCCCGTCGCCGCGCAACCTGCCGATCGACACCTTCGTCGTGCTGATGATGGAGAACCGCTCCTTCGATCACTACCTGGGGTGGCTGCCGGGGGCCGACGGCCGCCAGGCCGGTCTTCAGTTCTCAGACGGCCACGGCAAGAAGTACGCCACCCATCGCCTCAGTCAGTACAACGGCTGCGGCTTTTTGGATCCCGACCACTCCTGGCAGGGTGGGCGCACCGAGCTTGACGGCGGCAAGATGGACGGCTTCCTCAAGGCCGACTCCGACGTCTTCTCGATCGGCTACTACACCGAGGACGATGTCCCGTTCACCCCACACGCCGCCCAGGCGTTCACGACATTTGATCGCTTCTTCTGCTCGGTGCTGGCCTCGACGTATCCCAACCGGGAGTACATGCACGCCGGCCAGTCCTACGGGATGACCGACAACTCGCTGCCCTCAGGCACCGGCTTCCCCGATACGACGATCTTCGCCGCGCTGTCCAAAGTCGGGGTCTCAAACCAGTACTACTACACCGACATTCCTGTGTCGGCGCTGTGGGGCCAGCCCGGGGTCTCGCGCTCCAGCCAGGTGCAGAAGTTCTACGAGCAGGCGGCCGCCGGCACCCTGCCGGCGCTCTCGTTCGTCGATCCGGCCTTCAACGGTGAGGATCAGGGGACCTCGGGCGATGAGCATCCGCTCGCCGACATCCGGGTCGGGCAGGCGTTTGTCGCCGACATCGTGCACGCCTTCATGGAGTCCCCGCAGTGGAGTCGCGGGGCGCTGTTCATGGTCTATGACGAGTGGGGCGGGTTCTTCGACCACGTCGTCCCGCCGCGGGTGCCCGACCTACGCTCCTCGGCCAACCTGAGCAAGGACTTCGGTCAGATGGGCTTACGGATTCCCGCGGTCGCCGTCTCGCCCTACGCGCGCCGCGGTCACATCGATCACTCAATTTATGGCTTTGAGTCGATTCTCAAGATGATCCGCTACCGCTACGGCCTCCCGCCGCTGACCCCGCGCGACCTCTACGCCAACAACATCGCCGCCGCCTTCGACTTCGAGTCCAAGCCCGACCTCACTCCGCCGGCGCTGCCCACCCCGCCGCAGGTCATTGCCTCGTCGTGCAGCGGGACCCCAGTCGATTCCGGAGGCGCCGGAATCGATGACGGTTCGCTGATCGGCTCGCCGCTGCTGCCCTCCGGGCCGGGTCTGCCCGCCGGGCTCGAGCGCCGGCGCGCCGCCGAGGCCCAGCGGGCCAAGCCCCACGACTTGCACAGGCTTGTGTCCAGCGGCTTTCTCGAGCGCCTGAAATTCGAATACCAGCCGGCGACGCCGGCGACGATGTATCGCCACCCGTCAAAGCTCGGGATGCGGCCGTGAGATCGCGGCGATGGGGGCCGACGGCGGTGGCGGTCGTCGCGCTCATCGCCTGCGTGCTTCCGGCCTCAATCGCGGCCGCCGACAGCTTCACGCCGATCCGGATGACGATCACGATCAACCCGGTCGCTCGCCTGCGCCAGGCGCTCGCGGTCAAGGTCTCGGTCGACGCCGATCCCGGCGTGCTCGATGGCTCTGAGGGGCAGATGCGGGTCGGGGTCAAGCTCGCCGGCGAGTGCGGAGGCACGTATTCCACGACGCCGGGCAATCAGCTGCTCAACAAGCCGCTTTCGCCCCAGCCGGCCACCGGCAAGGCCTACTCGGGCAGCGCGAGCGGGTCCGGAAAGCCAACCAGCTACGGCGTGCAGACGGTGTGCGTATTCCTCGGTGACGCCAAGGTGGGCCGGGTCTACGCCAACGACGAGTCGATGACCGTCGACGTCTCCAAGCCCTGTACGACGGCGGCCTCAAAGTACGACGCAGCCGAGAAGAAGCTCAAGCGCGCCCAGAAGAAGCTGAAGAAGACCAAGCATCACGCTGCTCGCAAGCGCCTGAAGCGAACGATCGCCAAGGACAAGCGCACGGCCAATGCCGACCGCCGGCGCGCTCGCAAGGCGTGCGGCGCCGGGGTGAAGCTGTGAGATGGATGCTGGTCCTGCCGTCGGGGCTGGTGGCCCTGACGGTGGGGGTCGTGCTGCTGGGAGTGTCGTTCGCCGGCGGTGCGACCCCGGCTCCGGTGTCGGCGGCCACCGCCCGTCCAGCGGCCGCGGCGACCTCGTCGCTGTCCTCGGTGCGCCACGTGTTCGTGATCGTCCTTGAGAACGAGTCGGCCTCGACGACCTTCGGGCCCAACTCCCCGGCGCCGTATCTGGCCAAGACGTTGACCTCTGAGGGCGCCTATCTCCCCAAGTACTACGCGATCGGTCACCAGTCCAACGACAACTACATCGCGATGATCAGCGGTCAGGCGCCCAACACCGAGAACCAGGCCGACTGTCAGGACTTCGACGACATCGAGCCCGGCACCATCGGGTCCTACGGCCAGGCGGCCGGTGAGGGCTGCGTTTACCCGGCCACGGTGCCGACGATCGCCTCACAGCTCACGGCGGCCGGCTACACCTGGCGCGATTACAACGAGAGCATGGGCAATGACCCCACCCGCGAGTCCTCGGTGTGCGGTCACCCCGCCCTGAACTCAAAGGACGGCACCCAGTCGGCGGAGGCCAGCGACATGTACGCCACCCGCCACAACCCGTTCGTCTACTTCCACTCGATCATCGACGACACCACCCTGTGCGACACCCACGTCGTCAACCTCGACCAGCTTCCCCAGGACCTGAGCAGCGCGGCCACGACCGCCAACTACAGCTTCATCACGCCCGACCTCTGCGACGACGGCCACGACTCCCCCTGCGCCAACGGCTCACCCGGCGGGCTGGCGCAGGTCAACAAGTTCCTGCAGAGCGAGGTCCCGCAGATCACCGGCTCGACCGCGTTCAAGCAGAACGGGCTGCTGATCGTCACCTTCGACGAGGCCGCCACCGAGGACGCCAGCGACTGTTGTGGGGAGATCCCCGGCCCGGGAAGCCCCGAGCCGGGCGCCACCGGGCCCGGAGGGGGCGACATCGGGACCGTGCTCCTGTCGCCGTGCATCACCCCGGGGACGGTGTCCCAGACGCCGTACAACCACTACACGATGCTCGGGAGCGTCGAGAACATCTTCGGGCTCTCCCACATCGGCTATGCGGGGCTCCCGGGAGAGACTTACTTCGCCTCTGACATCTTCAACCGGCCGTGTGGCGGCGGGCCGCCGGTAGCCCAGATCACGGCCCCGCCCTTAGCCTCCACATCGCTGGTCAGGGCGCGCCTGCCGATCCGCTGGAGCGCCACGGCGGGCGCCGGCGAGTCGATCGTCTCCTACACCGTCCAGGATCTCGATCTCTCCGCCGGGGCCAAGAGCACCTGGAAGACGCTGGTCGCCGGAACGTCCCCGGGCTCGCGCACCTTCGTCGGCAAGCTCGGCCATACCTACGGCTTCCGCGTCCAAGCCGTCGACGACGGCGGCCAAGCCAGCCCGTGGGCAACGGCGACGACCGTCATCCCCAGCCGGGCGCGCGTGTCTGGTGGGCACTACTCAAAGCACTGGCGGTTCCTGCACCGCCGTGGGGCCTGGGAGCAGCACGTGATGCAGACCTACACGCGGGGCGCCAGCTTCAAGCTGCGCTTCAAGGGGGGGACGCTGACCCTGATCGGCGACCTCACCAAGCATGGCGGCACGGCTCACGTGACCGTGGACGGCCGCACGCGCACGATCCACCTTCATGCCAACCGCCTGCACCGCCGCCGGGCGATCTTCACCGACAAGCTCAAGTACCGGGTGCATCGTGTGCGGATCGTCGATGTCCGCGGGCTGGTCGCGCTCGAGGGCTTCGGGATCGCGTCGCGGACGAGCTGACGCCCGGACTACTCCGGGTCGTCGGGAAGCGAGGCAATCCCGGACTCGCCCGGGAGGGCAGCGCCGTTGCCCTCGGTGAGCGCGCCCGGCTCGCTCGGTGAGTCCGTGATCGCCGGCCGCTTGAGGGAATCCGTCGCCTCCTTCTCTGACTCGGCCCGCAGCGCCGCCTGATCGCTGCCGCTGCCCAGGGCGTCGATCATCGGCCGCATCAGGTCGATCGGCATCGGGAAGACGATCGTCGAGCTCTGACCGCCGATCTCGCGCAGGGTCTGCAGGTAGCGCAGCTGAAGCGTCGTGGGGTTGCGGCCGATGACGTCGGCGGCGTCGGCGAGCTTGGCGGAGGCCTGGAATTCGCCCTCGGCGTTGATGATCTTGGCGCGGCGCTCGCGCTCGGCCTCGGCCTGGCGCGCGATTGCGTGCTGCATGCGCTCCGGGATCTCGACGTCCTTGATCTCGACGTTTGTGACCTTGATGCCCCAGGGCTCGGTCTGGGTGTCGATCACCTGCTGCAGGGACTCATTGAGGTGCTCGCGCTCGGAGAGCAGCGTGTCCAGGTCGACCACGCCCAGGACCGAGCGCAGGGTCGTCTGGGCGATCTGCAGGGTGGCGTTCTCGAAGCTCTCGACCTCGGTCACCGCCTTGGTGGGGTCGATCACGCGGTAGTAGGCGACCGCGGTCACCCGGGCGGGGACGTTATCTCGGGTGATGATCTCCTGCGGCGGGACGGTGAGCGTGATCGTGCGCAGGCTGATGCGCACCATCCGGTCGATCGACGGGATCAGCAGGGCCAGCCCCGGACCGCGCTGCTCGATCAGCCGTCCGAGCCGGAACACGACCCCGCGCTCGTACTCGCGCAGGACGCGGATCGAGCTGGCGGCGGCGGTGAGCCCGAGGACCAGGAGAACACAGACGACGATGATGATCGCGGCGACCATTTAGAACAGCTCCCATTTCTCGGCGGGACGGACGGATAGCGTCAGCCCCGACAGGCGCTCGACCACCACCTGGTCTCCGGGGTGCAGCTCAGACAGCGCTTCCTCCTCGTCATCGCAGGCCGAGCGGCGCGCACGCCACAGCGCTCCTGCCAGCGAGACCCGGCCGCCCGAGCCCGCCCAGCTGCGGACCTCGCCGATCTGGCCGACGAGCGCCTCGGCCCCGCTGCGGATTCGCCGCTGGCGTACTGCCACGCCCTTCTTGACGGTTACGGTGAGCGCGCCGAAGCCGGCCCCGGCCAAGGCCACGCCGGCAAGCACCCCGGCCAGGACTCCGGCGCCCAGGCCGCTTACCGCCAGCACGGCTCCGACGGCCATCGCGAGCACCCCCGCGCCTCCGGCCACGCCATGCGATGGGTAGTGCGCTTCGGCAACGGCCACGAGCGCTCCGACCACCAGCAAGACCAAACCGAGAACTGTCATCCGACCTCTAATCGTACGCTTCACAAGACGCCGTCTTGGCAGCAGAACTTCCCCCTGCGAGTATGCGCTTCACAGCTCGGATGTTTGTCAAAGGGCGTGACGCGCAATCATCCGGGGGAACGCACACGTCACGGAGGTCGGCCAAATGAACGACGAACAGATCCACCAGCTTGCACAACGCTTGCGCATCGACTCGATCCGGGCGGCTGACGCGGCGCAGTCCGGCCATCCCACCTCCTCGATGTCGGCTGCGGATCTGATGGCCGTGCTCATGGCCCGTCACCTGCACTACGACTACGACAAGGCCGATAACCCCAACAACGATCACCTGATCTTCTCCAAGGGCCACGCCTCCCCGCTCGTGTATTCGATGTTCCGCGCCGCCGGCGCGATCACCGATGAGGAGCTGCTCACGTTCCGCCAGTTCGGCTCAAAGCTCGAGGGGCATCCCACGCCGGTGCTGCCCTGGGTCGACGTCGCCACCGGCTCGCTGGGACAGGGCCTCCCGATCTGTTCGGGAATAGCGCTGTGCGCGCGTGACCTGGACCGGCTCGATTACCGGGTGTGGTGCCTGTGCGGTGACTCCGAGATGGCCGAGGGGTCGATCTGGGAGGCCGTGGAGCACGCCGGCGTCGAGGGCCTCAGCAACCTGACGGCGATCATCGACGTCAACCGCCTGGGCCAGCGTGGCGAGACCATGCACGGCTGGAACCTCGACTCCTACGCCAAGCGCGCCGAGGCCAGCGGCTGGCAGGCGCTCGAGATCGACGGCCACGACATCGCCGAGATCGACCAGGCCTTGACCAAGGCGGTCGAGACCACCGACCGCCCGACGATGATCGTCGCTCGAACGATTAAGGGCTACGGAGCGACCGAGACCGCCAACGTCGAGGGCAAGCACGGCCAGCCCCTCAAGGACCCCAAGAAGGCGATCGAGGAGCTGGGGGATGTCGACTACATCAAGGTCGATGTCGCCAAGCCCGAGGCGACCGGCAAGCCGCACGTGTTTGACTCCGATGCCTCGGCGCCGCTGCCCAGCTACGAGATCGACGACGACCCGGTGCCGACGCGCAAGGCCTTCGGCGAAGCGGTGGCGGCGGTCATGCGCCGGCGCGGCGACGTGGTCGCGCTCGACGGCGAGGTCGGCAACTCGACCCACATGGAAGAGGTCCTCAAGGACACCCCCGAGCGTTACTTCGAGGCCTATATCGCCGAGCAGATGATGCTCTCGGAGGCGATCGCCTTCCAGGTACGGGGCTGGACGCCGTTTGCCGGCACGTTCGCGGCCTTCATGTCACGCGCCTATGACTTCATCCGGATGTCGGTGATCTCGCAGGCCAAGCTGTGCCTCAACGGCTCGCATGCCGGCGTGTCGATCGGCGAGGACGGTCCATCGCAGATGGCGCTCGAGGACCTGGCCGAGTTCCGGGCCCTCGGCGGCTCGGTCGTGCTCTACCCCTGCGACCCCAACGAGACGGCCAAGCTCGTCGAGCAGATGGCCGATTTCGACGGGATCTCCTACCTGCGCTCCACGCGCTCCGGCTATCCGACGCTCTACGGTCCAGACGAGAAGTTCCCGATCGGCGGGGCCAAGGTCGTGCGCGAGTCAGACGAGGACCAGGTGACGCTGATCGGCGCCGGGGTGACGGTGCACGAGGCGATCAAGGCCGCCGACGCGCTGGCCTCGGACGGCATCAATGCCCGGGTGATCGATCTCTACTCGGTCAAGCCGGTGGATTACGACACGCTGGCGGCCGCGAGCAGCGCGACCGGTGGACGGTTCGTGGTCGCCGAGGACCACTGGCCCGAGGGCGGCGTCGGCGACGCCGTGCTCAGCGCATTCGCCGACAGCGATGAACGGCCCCGTGTGGTCAAGCTTGGCGTCTCCCACCTGCCAGGCTCGGGTAAGGGTCCGGAGCTGATGGCCGACGTCGGGATCGACCATGACGCGATCGCCAAGGCCGCCAAGCGGCTGGTCGAGCTCGGTCCGCAGATCGCCGGGGCCGCGGCAGCGCGGGCCTGACTTGGGGTTGGGGCGCCGGCTCGCTTAGCGGCCGCCGGCGCCCGTCCAACCCCGCGGGTGAGATTCGATCGCGCGCGGAAATTTCGACGGCGTCCAAAGGTGCACAGGTGTTCATGCGATGATGTGAAGATGAGTCACGGTGAAGATCCGGATTTTCGGTTTCTGTCGGCCGCCACCGCCCGCTCGGTGGCCGAGACGATGCAGGCGCTGTCAGCACCCAGTCGGGTACGCATTCTCAGCCGCCTTGCGGCGGGGCAATGCTCGGTGGGCACGCTCGCCGCCGACGTGGACATGGAGCAATCCGCGGTCTCGCAGCAGCTGCGGGTGCTTCGGCATCTGGGGCTGGTGGTCGGCGAGCGCGAGGGTCGGCAGGTCATTTACTGCCTGCACGACGACCACGTGCGGGCACTGCTCGGAGAGGCCGTGTCGCATACCGAGCACCTGCGGCTCGGCCTGTCCTCACGCCCGGGACTCGCCACCGCCACAGCATGAGCTCGACCACCCCCGCGCTGCTGGCCGCTTCGGCCGGGGTGGCCGTGGGTCATGCCATCCTCCCCGACCACTGGGTTCCGCTGGCAGTCCTCGGCCGCACCAACCGCTATCCCCTGTCTCGGGTGGCGCGGCTGTCGGCGCTGGCCGGGGTGGCGCACGTTCTGCTCTCGATCGTGCTCGGGACCGTCGTCATCGTGATCGGTCTGTCGTTTCGCTCGGTGGTCGAGGGCGCGGAGGACACGATCGTCGGGTGCTTGCTGATCGCCACCGGGGTGGGTTTCATCATCGTCGAGCTGACCGGCCACGGTCATCACCACAGCCACGATGGGCATGACCACCACCACCACGACCACGGTTCCTCGGGACCCGAGGATGGGGCTCCCGACCGCGCCGGCGGCGTGCGTGGCCTGGCCGCGCTGATGATCCCGTTCGGCGCCGCGGCATCGCCTGATCTGACCATCCTGCCCGTCTTCCTCGCCGCCACCGCCGCCGGGGTGGCCACGGCGGTGGGGTCGGTGGTGATCTTCGCCGCGGTCACGATCGGCACGATCGTCGGCCTCACGCTGGCCGCGGCGCGCGGGGGGTATCAGCTGCAGGGCGACTGGCTCGAGCGCTGGGGCAACGTCCTGACGGCGGTGACCCTGCTGATCATCGGAACGCTCGTGCTCCTGGGGGTGATCTAGGAGCCGTCCTCGTCTTCGGGGAAGGGGACGGTGTGAATCAGCGCCACCTTCCAGGCGTCGCCCTCGCGACGGAAGAGAATCGAGGTCGGGGCCGAGATCGCCTGATCCTCGCCCTCGAGCTTGTAGGTCTGATC
>JBAPXO010000207.1:0-4030 GCA_049284255.1 Solirubrobacteraceae bacterium
CCGTCGTCGAGATCGATACGGATCAGTCCCTCATCGCCGCGGGCGAGCTCGGTCGCGCGGTGAAAGCTTGAGAGCACAGCGTCGAAACGGCGGGCCTGGAGCGTCGCCTTGCGCGTCAGCTCGGCGCCCGAGATCCCGGTGGGAAAGCCCAGGTAGTTCTCGATCCGCGTGCTCGTCCCGGCCTGGCCGCCCGGAGCCCAGGACTCAGTGACCAGGGTCCGCAGGCCCTCGGACCCGCCGTAGACGGCGGCCGCGAGCCCGGCGGGGCCGCCGCCGAGGACGACGAGGTCAAACCGCTGGCCGTCGATCTCGGCGCGCAGACCGAGATCACGGGCGACCTGGGCCGCCGACGGGTTGCGAAACACCGAGGTGGTGCGAACGAGGATCGGCGTCTCCTCACGCGGGATCCGCAGCCACTCGAGCATCGCCGCACTCTCTTCATCGCTGTCGACGTCATACCAGCGCACGGGGATGAGGTTGCGCTCCAGGAGGTCACGGACTTCGAAGGCGCGCCGCGATCAGCGCGGGGCGATGAGCCGCAGGACCCCGTATCCGTTCGTCTCGTGCCATTCCCTTCGCCCCATCATCGCGCGCAGGACGATCTCGGCGAGCTCGGGCCACGATGCGAGCATCGCCCGCAGCTCGGAGCGCTCGAAGGCGATCACCTCGGTCGGCTCATCGGCAACGCATTCGGCGATCGCGGGCTCGCCGGTGAAGGTGGCGATATCTCCGAGAAATGTTCCGGCGTCGGCGTTGGCGATCCAGATGTCCTTGCCCGGCTTGCGGTCCAGGATCCGGACGGTTCCGCTGACGATGACCAGGAACGGAGCATCGCGCTGCCCCTGCTCATACAGGGTCTCGCCGCTCGCGAACGACCGGCGCTCGCCGTGCTTGGCCATCCGCTTGAGCTTCTCGGCCGACAGCCGCGGGAATATGGCCTCGTCGCCGAGGTCCGGGAACTCCTCGGCTCGGATCTGCTTCGTTTGTGGTTGCTCGATCGCCACGGTCCTCGCTAAGGGGTAGCAGACTGAACGCAGACGCTGGTCAAGCGGTTCGCACCACCCGTGTCGCCAGCCGCCACACGACCGAGCCGATCAGCACCACGAGTCCGACGACCAGCGTGATCACCGCGGCGTCACGCAGCTCGGAGGTGCCGATCAACCACACCGCGCGGCCGGCCGAGCGGTAGGTGGGATCGGAGACTAAATAATTGGCGGCGGCGGACTCGATCAGCCGACGGGCGACAAGGACGAGCACGCCGGCCCCCGCCAGGCACAGCCCGACGCGGCCGAGCGCGGCCACCCGCCAGCCCACCGCGAGCAGAAGCGCAGCCGCGAACAGGGCAACAGCGGCCAGCGGGAGGACGAGCGAGAGCCCACGGATCCCGTTGACGACGTCGCTTGCCCGCTGGACCTGATCGGGACGCAGCACCACGATCTGGCCGGCGTGAGGGGAGGCCGTGCCGAAGAGCTGTGTCCCCCCGCCGGGCAGCGCCTGGACGATCGTGCTGCCGAGCAGCGCCTTGATGAGGTCACGCAGCAGCGGCTCGAGGTTGAGAACGACCGCGCGGTTCTGATCGCCGCTTTGGTCGAGGATCGTGAGCAGCTGGTGCTGGGCCTGGCGGTTGGCCTGCCGCCAGGTGTCGACCGCCGAGCGTTTGCTGAGAATTGCGTTGGCCAAGTGGCCGCCCAGCCGGCGCAGCTCGTCGACCGTCGGACCAACCAGGGGCTCTGGGAGCACGTGGCTCAGGGTCCCGCGGACATCGGTCTGGACGAAGAGCTGCTGCACGGCATAGGAACCCACGGCGTGGCGGATGGCCGGGTTGGCGATCAGGTGCGAGCTGGTCTGCTCCCAGTTGTCGGTGTCCAGCGCCTGCTGATCGAGCCAGACGGCGACACAAGCGACCAGGGTGGCAAGCGTTCCCAAGATCAGGAACAGCGCGACGAATCCGCGATGGCGGCGCGGGCGCGTCATGCCATCACGACGGGCTCACGGGGCAGCCGCACCGGGTCGAACTCGTCAAGGAGCTCGGCGGCGTTGTTGACTCGCTCTCGCCCGTGAGCCAATCCAAGCGTGTGGGCGAGCAGCGCGAGGGTCTCGCTCGGCGGCTCGCGCCGGTCGGCGAGCGTGGCCCCACCGTGGCGTTTGGCCAGTCGCGCGCCGTCGGCGCCGAGGACCAGGGCGACGTGGGCGTAGCGGGGAGCCGGGAGCCCGAGGAGGCGCATGAGCAGGAGCTGGCGGGGAGTCGAGTTGATCAGATCGGCTCCACGCACGACCTCCCCGATCCCCTGCGCGGCGTCATCCACGACCACCGCCAGCTGGTAGGCGGGGAGGCCGTCGCTGCGGCGCACGACGAAGTCGTCGACCGCGCCCGACCACGCGCCGCACAGCCGGTCGTGGAACTCAATTCGCTCCGCGTCGGCGCGGACCCTGACCGCGTAGCGTTGGCCCCCGTTGATCCGCCGCCGGCGCTCGGCGTCACTCAGGCTCCGGCATGTCTCCGGATAGGCGCCCTCGGGGAGATCACCGTGGGGTGCGAGCGTGGCCTGGCGGATCTCGGCTCGCGTGCAAAAGCACGGGTAAGTGAATCCCTGTTTCTGAAGCTCGGCAAGTGACGCCTCATAGAGCGCGGTGCGCTCGGACTGGCGAAGCACCGGCTCGTCCCACTCGATCCCCAGAGCGCGCAGGTCGGCGAGTTGGGAGCGTTCGAACTCGGGCCGCGAGCGCTGGGGGTCGAGGTCCTCGATGCGCAGGCGAAACGCCGCTGCTTGCGAGCGCGCGAACAGCCAGGCGACGAGCGCGGTGCGCAGGCTGCCGAGGTGAAGCGGCCCGGTGGGGGAGGGGGCAAAGCGTCCGTCGGGAGCCATCTGAACGAGTGGCCGCTGGTCGCGGCGCGTTGGGGCTCTCAGCCGCCCGAGCGGCTCCGTCGATCCCACTCCAGGCGACCCACACGGACGACCACCCGGGTCGGGCGGACCGGAGGCTCAAGCGACAGGAAGTCGCGTACCGGGCCGGTGTGCTCGCAGTACGGGCAGGCGAGCACGTCGGTCAGTCGTCGGGGCTCTGACCCGATCGCCACCGGGGCATCGCAGTGCGGGCAGGCCAGCGTGCCGCTGCACAGCCGACCCGACCGCGTCTCACGGCGCTTTTCGAGGTGCTCGGTGACCGGCCCGCCGTCCAGCTCAGAGCCGTCATAGGACCGACCGCCGCCGAGGAAGCTCATGTGCCTCAGTCTAGGGAGCGCTCGGCTACCATCCCAGCGGCGGTGAGCGAGCGACGCCCGCCGCCTTGTCCGTCCCGGGTGCGCTGGGCGGATATCTCCGAAAACGTTTGATGCGCCGCATCCTCATACCTGTTCTGACCACCCTCGTGGTCGCGTTGGCTCCGGGCTTGGCGCGGGCCGACATCGGTCCCATCGTTCGTTTCTCCACCAGCCTGGGGAACATCGACGTCCGGCTGCTGCCCCAGTACGCGCCCAAGACGGTGCAGAACTTCCTGAATTACGTCAACAGCGGCGCCTACAACACGACGTTCTTCCATCGCTCGATGCCGGGCTTCGTGCTCCAGGGCGGCGGCTACTACGTCGACAGCGCCGGCAACCCCCAGCCCATTCCCCCCCAGGCGGCGGTCCAGAACGAATACAACCTCGCCAACACCCGCGGCACGATCGCGATGGCCAAGGTGGCCAACGAGCCGAACAGCGCGACCGACCAGTGGTTCTTCAATCTCGCCGACAACTCGTCCAACCTTGATAACCAGAACGGCGGCTTCACCGTCTTTGGCACGGTCCTCGATCAACCCAGCCTCAACGTGATGGACGAGATCGCGGCGCTGCCCGTCGTCAACGACGCGAGCCAAAACTCGGACTTTTCGACGCTGCCGGTGCGCAACTACATCTCGGGTCAGACCGTGACCTCCCAGAACTACGTCATGACGCCGATCACCGTGCTCAACGACACCACGGCGCCGGCGATCACCATCACCCAACCCGTCTCGGGCGAGCAGTTCTTCGAAGGCCAGAGCGTCACGC
>JBAPXO010000208.1:0-2155 GCA_049284255.1 Solirubrobacteraceae bacterium
GTCACCAGCGTTTCGCCGTCACGGACGCGCACCGTCGCCGCGGTCGCCGGGAAGTCCAGCTCCCGCCCAAACCCCCGCACGCCACGGCGATCCATCTCCTCGAAATAGGCGGGGAAGTCGCGGTTCATGGCGGCCACAGCCTCTTCAGGCTGCCGGCCATCGGTGCCAACGAACGCCACGTACTTCATCTCAGCCTCGCTTTCCGTACATGTAGCGGATGATCGCCTGTTCGCGCGCCGCCTGCACGCGCTGGTTGATCTGTTGGTGGGTGTGCTTCATGTCGCCGCCCTTCGGTCTGGATTTGCGCTTACGACCAGACGACGAACGCAAAGCGCCCAGAAGGACACATGCGGTGGTTTAGCGGGGCGAGGTCGCGCCCGAGGCGAAGTGCGGCACCGGCCGATTAGTCAGCGCGGGGCTCGTGTTCGTTGTGCTCTGAGGCCTGGCGGCCGAAGTCGGTCCGGCCGGCCATGCCTCGGGGCATCGCGCGTGCTTGAGCTGATGGGAAGTTCATACCGAGCAGGATCGCGACGAGAACGATCACCCCGATCAAGACGACGTACACGCCGCGCGTCGGATCGACGATCGCGAGTGGCACCAGCACGACCAGACCGACCACAAGGAGCCAACCCACCGGAGTGAGCCGCCAACTCGACCCGCGCTTTCGCCCGGCGTCTCCCATCGACCCAGCTTACTCTTCAGGCCCGTTAGGTTTGCGGTGTGAGGGGTGATCTGCCAAATACGGCGTTCGCGCTTGCGCCCGACGGCGCGCATGTCGCTTACCAGGTTGTGGGCGACGGTCCGGTGGATGTCGTCCTGTCGACTGATTGGGCGTCCTCGATCGATCTGATGTGGGAGGAGCCTCGGATCGAACGCTTCCTTCGCCGGCTCGCCTCCGTCGGTCGGCTGATCCTCTTTGACAAGCGGGGAAATGGGGCATCAGATGCGGCGCCGATCGAGCATGGGCGGTTTGGATCGACGATGGAACAGGCGGCAGAGGATCTGCTCGTGGTCCTCGATGCCGTCGATTCAGAGCGTGCGGTGTTGGTGGCCAATACCTATGGGGGATGGCCAGCGTTGCTGTTTGCCGCGACCCACCCGGAGCGTTGCGATCGCCTGGTCCTCATTGACTGCTGCGCCCGGCTGGTCGCAGCTGCCGACTATGCGCCGGGCATCGACACCGCCACGTTGGAATGGGCGCTCGAGGGCATCGGCGCCAACTGGGGCCGAGGTACCACCCTGGCGACTGAGCCGGATCTCTGGGCGGACCGGGATCTGCGCCGCTGGTACGGACGCTACGAACGGCTATCGGTGGAACGCACCTACATGCTGCAAGCCTGGAGGCAGATGGACGAGATCGACGTGCGGGCTGCACTGCCGCTGGTCCGCGCTCCAACCCTGGTCGTCGCTCACGATCAGGCCAACCCGCTGATCGGTGGGGGCAGCGGACGGTTCCTCGCTGACCACATCCCCAACGCCCAGCTCGTGGAGCTCGATGGCACGTCGAGCCTGTTCTGGGCTGACGAACGCAACGTCGAGCAGGCGGTCCGTTTCCTCGGCGCCTCCGAGGACCACGCTGACGACGACGACCGGGTGCTCGCGACTGTGCTCTTCACCGATCTGGTGTCGTCCACGCCGATGGTCGCCGCACTGGGCGACCGCCGCTGGGGTGAGCTCCTAGATGCCCACGACCACCTCACGGTCGAGCTCATCGGGCGCTTCCGGGGGCGGCTGATCAACCGCACCGGAGACGGTCTCCTGGCGACATTTGACGGTCCCGCCCGAGCGGTGCGGTGTGCCAGGGCGATCTGTAGCGAGGTGCGTCGTCTCGGCGTGGAGGTCCGAGCCGGCATCCACGCGGGAGAGATAGAGCTCCGCGGCGAGGATGTCGGCGGCATCGCAGTTCACCTCGCAGCTCGCGTGATGGCGATCGCTGACGGCGGAGAAGTCGTCGTCTCGCGCACCGTCAAAGACCTGACGGCGGGCTCGGGCATCGCCTTCACCGACCGCGGCACCCACGACCTCAGGGGCATCCCGGACTCCTGGCAGCTCTTCACCCTCAAACGCGACGAGTAACCAGGTCCGGCTCGTCCGAGACGCCGGACCGCCGGCTGTACGATGCCCCGGAATGGCGCAGCGTCGAGTCGTCCTGATC
>JBAPXO010000209.1:0-1629 GCA_049284255.1 Solirubrobacteraceae bacterium
TACATCTAGGCTCCTGCTGATGCCCGAACTGCCCGAAGCCGAGCGCGCCCGGCAGGTCCTGGAAGCGGTCGTCGGCAGGCGGATCACGTCGGTCGACGACCACGACACCTACGTGTCGCGTCCACACTCGCCGGGGGAGATAGCCGACGCCCTGACCGGTCACACGGTGACCAGCGCCCACCGGCGGGGAAAATTCTTGTGGCTCGAGACCGACGACGGTCCGGAGCTCGGGCTCCACCTCGGGATGGCGGGGAAGTTCGTGCTCGAGGACGCCACTGGGCCCAATGCCGGGCATCCTCGCTGGGACCGTTTCGCGCTCGAGTTCGACGACGGCTCCCGCCTGGCCCTGCGCGACAGCCGCCGACTCGGACGGGCGCTCCTGAACCCAGACTTCAGCCACGTGGGACCGGATGCCGCCGACGTCAGCCGTGAGGAGTTCCGCCGGCTGATCGGGCGTGGGCACACCCCGATCAAGGCCCGCCTGCTCAATCAGCGCGCGATCTCGGGGATCGGAAATCTGCTCGCCGACGAGATCCTCTGGCAGGCGCGGATCGCGCCTGGACGCGACGTCTCAGAGCTCTCCGAGCACGACCTCGACGCTCTGCGCCGGGAGGTGCGCGCCGCCGTGCGCTCGGCGATCCGCAAGGGCGGCGCCCACACCGGACGCTTCATCTCAGCGCGTCGTCAGGACGCCAGCTGCCCTCGCTGCGGGCACCATCCGCTCGCGCGAGCGCGAATCGGGGGCCGCACCACTTATTGGTGTCCGGTCTGCCAGCCGGGGTAACACGACCCCGTACGATGCGTCAGGGGTCGATGTCAAAGACGGGGCAATCATCCACGCTGCAGCGGCTGGTCGAGCGCTATGACCCGGAGGTCTTCGAGCTCGCTCGTCCCCATGCCCGGGTTCGCCTGGTGGGCGCGGGAGATCCGGTCGACGCCATCCTCGACGGCCACACAGCCCGGCTCGAGGCCGCCGACGGCGAACGTCCCGACGCCGTGCTCACCGCCGATGAGAAGACCTGGGAGGCGATCGCCGACGACGTCCGCGGCGGCATGGACGCCTTCAGGTCACGCCGGCTGAAGGTCCGCAACGACCTGCATCTCGGCGTCGGCTTCCTGGCGGCAACCGCCGGTGGGGGGCCGGGAGGCCTGCGCTTCTCCCAGGTGCGGACTCCCCAGGGGCCGATCTCGATCACCGAGGCGGGCTCAGGCCATCCGGTGGTGATGGTGCATGGGCTGGGCGCCACCAAGGTCTCGTTCCTGCCCACGGTGGCAGCGCTCGCGAGCTCGGGGTCCTACCGGGCGATCGCCATCGACCTGCCCGGGTTCGGCGACTCGGTAAAGCCGATCCGGGCGGGCTATGACCCCCCGTACTTCGCCAAGTCCGTGATTGAGCTCCTGGACGCGCTCGAGCTCGAGCGTCCACACCTGATCGGCAACAGCATGGGCGGCCGGGTCGCGATCGAGGTCGGCTTGCGAGCGCCCGAGCGGATCGGGCGCCTGGGACTGCTGGCGCCTTCGCTGGCCTGGCTGCGCGACCGCCCCTGGGCGCCGCTGCTCAAGCTCGTCGCGCCCCAGCTGGGGCTGATCCAGCCCGCCCCGCGGGCCGCCGTCGAGGCGGTCGTGCGC
>JBAPXO010000210.1:0-3885 GCA_049284255.1 Solirubrobacteraceae bacterium
CCGAGAACGCCGCGGCCTGGGGCCAGCTCTGGAAGGGCCAGATCGACGTCTCAGGCGACAACCCGCTGGCCTCAGACGTGAACGCCAGCGAGTTCTACCTGTGGTCGAGCACCCGATCGGACCAGGACTGGAGCGTGTCTCCCGCCGGGCTGTCGTCCAACGGCTACAACGGTCACATCTTCTGGGATGCCGAGACCTGGATGTACCCATCGCTCCTAGCTCAGCATCCCGATCTGGCAGGCCCGATGGAGGCCTACCGCTTCAACCGTCTGCCCGAGGCGCAGCAACACGCCGCGGCCACCGGCTTTTCCGGCGCCCGCTTTCCGTGGGAGAGCGCCCTGGACGGGACCGAGCAGATCCCACCGCCGGTGTCGACCAACAGCGAGGGCCTCTACGAGCAGCACATCACCGCCGACATCGCCCTGGCTCAGTGGCAGTACTACCTAACGACGGGCGACGTTAACTGGCTGCGCAACCGCGGCTATCCGGTGATCTCGGGCGCGGCGGCTTTCTGGGCCTCGCGCGCCAAGCCAGGCGCCCATGGCAGCTACCACATCGACAACGTCACGGGACCCGACGAGGAGAACCCCAACGTCAACGACGAGGCCTACACCAACGTCGCCGCCAAGACGACGCTCGACGACGCCGTCGCGGCCGCCAAGGTCCTCGGGATCTCCTCTCCGGCGAACTGGCCGGCGATCGCTGCCGGCTTGGTCGTCCGGGTTTCGGGCGGCCACCACCCCGAGTACTCGGGCTACCGCAATCAGCTCGTCAAGCAGGCCGACGTGACCCTGCTCCAGTACCCGTGGCAGTTCCCGATGACCAGGAAGGTCGCGCAGGCCGACCTGAACTTCTACGTGCCCCGCACCGACCCCATGGGCCCCTCGATGGACGACGCCGTCAGCTCGATCGACAGCTCGACGCTCGGCACCCCGGGGTGCTCGAGCTTCGTCTACACCGAGCGCAGCTATCAGCCGTTCATCCGTGATGGCTTTGACCAGTTCTCAGAGACCAAGACGGGCGGCGCGTTCACCTTCATGACCGGGATCGGAGGGTTCCTGCAGGAGTTCCTCTACGGCTACTCCGGGCTGCGCTGGAACACCGACGGTGTCGTCCGGATCGCCCCCAGTCTCACGAGCGAGCTATCAGGGGTCACCCTGCACGATCTCGATTGGCGCGGCCGAACGTTTGACATCTCGGTCGGGCGCTCGACGACCACGCTCACGCTCGACAGCGGCGCCCCGATGCCGGTGAGCACCCCGGCGGGTAGCCGGACCGCCGCGGTCGGACAGCCCGTCCGGGTGCGCACCGCGCGGCCGGATCTGAAGTCGACCAGCGATGCCGTCCGCTGCCAGCGGGCCGGCTCGAGCAGCGCCCAGCCCGGCGCCCCCGCTCTCGCGGCCGTCGACGGCAGCCCAGCGACCGATTGGGAGCCCACCAAGGTGCCGGCGACCCTGACCGTGCCGGTCAAGCCCGCCAAGCGCCGGATCCGCAAGGTCGTGGTGGCGTGGGGCCAGCTGTGGCCGGCGCAGCCCAAGCCCAATGTCCATCCCGCCCCCAAGCCCGTCAAGACCGAGCGCCCGATCAGCTACCTGCTCCAGGTTTCGAGCAACGGTCGCTCGTGGCGGACACTGAAGACGGTATCCGGCCATCGCGGCACGACGGACACGTTCCATTTCGCGCCGGTGCGCGCCCGGTACGTGCGGATCCGGATCACGAAGGCGAACCTCGGGACCGTGCCCAAGAGCAAGCCCAAGCAGAAGCGCTACCCGATGCTCAACGAGCTGACGGTGACGGGCTGACGCGCCTGACCATCGGCATCCGGTAGGTGCGCGTGAGCGGGGGGTATGTTGGCGGCGTGACCGCCGAGGCCCCTGACGACCTGTTCCCGCCCCTCGTCACGGGGGCAGGCGAGCGGACCGCGATCTCGTTCCCCGAGCGCTCGCTTTCCTATCACCAGCTCGCCCTGGCCACGGCCCAGCTGGCCTATGAGCTGCGCGATTGCTCGCGCGCGGCCGTGCTCGCGGAATCCCGGATCGAGACCTGCGTGGCCGTGATCGGGGCGCTGCGAGCCGGCGTGCCGATCATCCCCGTCAACCCGAAGTCGGGAACCAGCGAGCTGGCCCATATCTTCGAGGACGCCGATCCCGACGTGCTCCTGGTCCCAGCCGAGACTCGGGATCTACCCGCAGCCGCAGCGCAACGCAACCGGGTCACGGTCGACGTCGACAGCGCCGTCTCCGGCGGTGCGCCGGGCGCGGCCGCGCCCGACCACGATCCCGAGGACCCGGCCCTCATCGTCTACACCTCGGGCACCACGGGAGCCCCCAAGGGCGCCGTGCTCCCGCGCCGGGCCGTCGCTTCCAACCTCGACGCGCTCGCCGAGGCCTGGGCGTGGACCGAGCGTGACGTCGTGGCCCACGCCCTGCCCCTGTTCCACGTCCACGGATTAGTGATCGGGATGCTTGGGCCGGTCCGCCGCGGCGGTCGCGCCATGCACCTGGGGAGGTTCTCCCCGGACGCCGTGCAGAGCGCACTGGAGGGGGAGGCGACGATGCTCTTCGGGGTGCCGACCATGTACCGGCGGCTCGCCGACACGGCGCAGGACTCCCCGGGTCTGGCCCGGGCGCTGGGTCGCGCGCGGCTGCTGGTCTCGGGCTCGGCGGCGCTGCCGGCGTCCGAGCACGAACGGCTCCGTGAATTGACCGGACGCGGCGTCGTCGAGCGCTACGGAATGACCGAGACGCTGATGAACACCGCCATCAGGGCGGACGCCGAGCCCGCGCCCGGAACGGTCGGACCGCCACTCTCCGGCGTGGAGTTGCGCCTGGTCGACGATGCCGGCGCCGAGCTCGAGACCGCTGACGACGAGACCATCGGGCAGGTCCAGGTGCGCGGGCCCAACCTGATGCTCGACTATCTGAACCGCCCCGAGGCGACCGCGGAGACGATGCGCGACGGCTGGTTTGCGACCGGCGATATGGCCACCCGCCGATCCGACGGCTACATCCGGCTCGTCGGGCGCCGGGCCACCGACCTGATCAAGAGCGGCGGCTACAAGATCGGCGCCGGCGAGATCGAGGCCAGCCTCCGCGAGCACCGCGCCGTCGCGGACGCGGCGGTCACCGGCGAGCCCGATGACGACCTCGGTGAGCGGGTGGTGGCATGGGTGGTGGTGGACGAAGGCGCAGATGGAGCCCCGGACGAGCAGGAGCTGATCGACCACGTCGCCTCCCAGCTTGCCCCCCACAAGCGCCCGCGAGTCGTGCGCTTCCTCGACGACCTGCCCCGCAACGAGCTCGGCAAGGTGCAAAAGCAGCGGTTGGGCGCGGAGAGCTAGACCTTCGCCTCGACGAAGCGCTCGCGCAGCGCGGTCTTCTTGAACTTCCCGGTCGCCGTGCGCGGGATCTCGTCGATGAACTCGAAGCGGTCGGGGATCTGCCACTTGGCGTACTGCTGGGCGAGATGGGCCTTGAGGTCATCGGGCTCCACCGACTGGCCCTCGCGCACGACGACCACGGCGAGGGGACGCTCGCCCCAGCGGTCGTCCGGGATGGCGATCACCGCGGCCTCGGCCACGGCCTCATGGGCCATGAGCAGGTTCTCGACGTCGACCGAGGAGATCCACTCGCCGCCGGACTTCACGAGATCCTTCGAGCGGTCGCAGATCTTGAGGTTGCCGCCGGAGTCGATGGTGACGACGTCGCCGGTGGCGAACCAGCCGTCGTCGGTGAACTTCTCGGCGCCCTGTCCCTGGTGATAGGCGCGCGCCACCCAGGGCCCGCGGACCTCGAGCTCCCCCATCGCCGTGTCGTCCCAGGGGATCAAGTCGCCGTCGTCGCCTCGGGCACGGATCTCGATGAACGGGAGGGGGACGCCCTGACG
>JBAPXO010000211.1:0-5928 GCA_049284255.1 Solirubrobacteraceae bacterium
CACTGGAAACCCGCTGAGCGGGGCTCGGCGGGATTTTGCGGAGCGCTGCTCAGGCAGAGAACAGTCCTTATCGGCGGTTCGGTGCTGATGGGAGTCATCTCCCAAGACGAGGGCTTCGCGCCGAAGCCCGCCGTCACCGCTCAGCTGGAGGTGAGATAGCCGACGATCATGTCTCCGAGCATCTCGCGGTAATGGAGACGCAGTGCGGGACTCGTCAGGTCACGATCAAAGATCGCCCCAAACGTGTGTCGATTGGCGACCCGAAAGACGCAGAACGAGCTGATCATCATGTGGAGATCGACCGCGTCCACATCCCGGGAGAACGCACCCGACGCACGGCCGCGGTCGAGGATCCTGCCGATGAGCTCGATGGCCGGGGTGTTCAGCCGGGCGAGGTCCGGCGAGCGGGCCACGTGCTCCGCGCGGTGGATGTTCTCGATGCTCACCAGGCGGATGAAGTCCGGGTTGGACTCGTGATGATCGAAGGTCAGCTCGGCGAGTCTGCGGATGGCTGAGATCGGGTCGAGGTGGTCGACGTCGATTTGCTGCTCCGCTTGACGGATGGCCGCGTACGCCTGCTCCAGAACGGCAATGTAAAGCTGCTCCTTGCCACCGAAGTAGTAGTAGATCATCCGCTTCGCGGTGCGGGTTTGGGCGGCGATCTGGTCGACTCGCGCCCCCGCGTAGCCCTGATCGGCGAACTCCTTGGTCGCGACCTCGAGGATCTCCTGACGAGTATGCGCCGCGTCCCGCTGACGCCTCGGTGCGACCTCGTGCGCAGCCTTCGATGCTGCCATTACGCGCTCTCGATCCGCGGCATGACGCTGATTCTAGGAGCGTGGTTTAGCGAACCGGGCAATCGGATACCAAGTAACTATCTAGTCCGTTCACGCCATGGGAGCAGAGATCCAGACCTTCAGGCCCACCTCGCGACTGGCAAGCGCCGGCGTCAGTCCACTGCTCAGCGAGCACGGTTGACGGTGCGAACGGCCATCGCCACTGTCTGTCTGAGCGGGAGCTTGGACGACAAGCTTGCCGCCGCCGCCCACGCCGGGTTTGACGGTGTTGAGCTCTTCGAACCTGATCTCATCGGATCGCCGCTTTCGCCGGCCGAGATACGTAGACGGTGCCTGGAGCTCGGCTTGAGCATCGACCTCTACCAGCCGTTTCGTGACTTCGAGGCGGTCAGCGCCGAGCTGCTGAAGCGCAATCTCCGTCGCGCGGAAGCGAAGTTCGACCTCATGCAAGCGCTGGGCGCGTCCACGATCCTCCTCTGCTCAAACGTCTCCTCCGATGCGATCGACGACGACGAGCTCGCGGCCAGCCAGCTTCGCATCCTCGCTGAGCGAGCGGGCGAACGGGGCATCCGGGTGGCCTACGAGGCGCTCGCCTGGGGACGGCATGTGAACGAGTACGACCATTCGTGGCGGATCGTGCAGGCCGCCGATCACCCCGCGCTGGGGCTGTGCCTGGACAGCTTTCACGTCCTCTCGCGCGAGACCAGCCTCGAGACGATCGGCGACATCCCCGCCGACAAGCTGTTCTTTCTCCAGCTCGCCGATGCACCCCACCTCGTGATGGATGTGCTGCAGTGGAGCCGGCATTACCGGTCGTTTCCGGGCCAGGGCGGGTTTGACCTCGCAGAGTTCACCGCGCGCGTGCTGGAGGGGGGCTATGCAGGGCCACTGTCGCTCGAGGTCTTCAACGACGTGTTCCGTCAAGCCGACCCCGACCGCATGGCCGTGGATGCCATGCGGTCGCTGCTCATGCTGCAGGAGTCGATAGCGCCCAGCCAGCCGCACCGGCTGCCGCCGTCAGCGACATTGCGGGGGTACGCCTTCGTCGAGCTCGCCGTCGAGCCCAGGTCGGTCGGAGAAACACAGCGTCTACTGCACGCCCTCGGCTTCGCGCAGGCGGCGCAGCACCGGACCAAGCCGGTGACTCTCTGGCAGCAGAGCGACATCCGGGTACTACTCAACGCGGGCGCCCCCACCGGTCCCGGCATCACCGCGATCGCGGTCGAAAGTTCGGCCCCCGCCGTGTCCGCCCGGCGCGCCGAGGCGCTGCTGGCCCCGATACTCAGTCGCCAGCGGGGCCCCGACGAAGCCGACCTGGCGGCCGTCGCCGCTCCGGATGGAACGTCAGTTTTCTTCTGCCGCAGTGATGAACGGCCCGAGGCCCGGAGCTGGCTCCAGGACTTCGACCCCCTGGCCCCCACCGACGGGACGGAGTCGATCGAGCTGACTCGGATCGACCACGTCGCCCTCGCCCAACCGTTTGACTACTTCGACGAGGCGGTGCTCTTTTACCGTTCGGTGCTTGGTCTCGAGCCGCTCGAGAGTCTCGAGCTTGCCGCGCCCCAGGGGCTGATACGAAGCCGGGCCGTCACCAACGCCGATGCAAGCGTGCGCCTCGCGCTCAACGTTCCTGTACTCGCGCCCGACAGCCCGCAGCCCACGGGTCTTCAACACGTCGCCTTTGCCTGCGCCGACATCTTCGCCGCTGGACAGCAGATGCGTGAGCAGGGCGTCGGTCCGCTTCCGATCCCTGACAACTACTACGACGATCTCGCGACCCGCTGGGACCTCGATCCGCGCCTGCTTGGCGCCATGCAGGAGCTCGACGTCCTCTACGACCGCGATGACGCTGGGGAGTTTCTCCACTTTTACACCCCGACGATCGCTGGTCGGCTGTTCTTTGAAGTCGTTGACCGCCGGGGTGGCTACGACGGCTACGGGGCGGCAGATGCACCCGTGCGAATGGCGGCGCAACGACCGCGAGCGGCGATCGCGACCCCGACATAAAGGAGAGAGGGAGACAAATGGCAATGGCAGGGGTCAACCCCAACTCCGGGTCGGCCGGAGACCACATCCGAAAAACTCCGAGGAAGGCGGCGGTCGCGAGCTGGATCGGCAGCGTTCTCGAGTACTACGACTTCTTCATCTACGGAACCGCCGCGGCACTGGTCTTCGGCAAGGTCTTCTTCCCGACCTCGAAGCCGGCCACCGCCACCCTCCTGTCGTTCGCGACCTACGGCGTGGCCTATGTCGCGCGGCCGGTGGGCGCGATCTTCATGGGCCATCTCGGCGACAGGGTCGGCCGCAAGCGAGTCCTCCTCCTGACCGTCTCCGGAATGGGTGTGGCCACGTTTCTCGTCGGCTGCCTGCCGACCTATGCCGACATCGGAGTGTGGGCGCCGGTGATCCTGGTCGCCCTGAGACTGCTCCAGGGACTGGCCGCGTCCGGCGAGCAGGCGGGCGCAAACTCGCTCACTCTCGAGCATTCGCCTGAGCGCCGGCGAGCCTTCTTTACCAGCTTCACCCTTTGCGGGACCCAGGCCGGTCTCGTGATCGCGACCGCGATCTGGCTGCCCATCTCCGCCTTGCCCGACCACGAACTCCTGACCTGGGGCTGGCGGATCCCCTTCTGGTTGAGCGCCGTGGTGGCCATCGCCGCGCTCGTCATCCGGAGAAGGCTCGACGAGACACCAGCCTTTCAGAAGGCCGCCGATGACGACCGCGTTCCCAAGGTCCCTCTCACCGCGCTGCTGCGCGACCACAAAGCGAACCTGCTGCGGGTGACGCTCGGCGCACTCGCGTCCACCGTGAGCACGATCTTCACGGTCTACGCGTTGTCGTTTGCGGTCAAGACGGTAGGCCTGGACGACACCACGATGCTGTGGGTGCTCATCGTCAGCAACCTCGTCGCACTCGCGGCGATCCCGGCCTGGGCGACGCTGGCCGACCGGGTCGGCAGAAAGCCAGTCTTCCTGTTCGGGACCCTGGGCAGCGGAGCCTTGATGTTCGCCTACCTCGCAGCGATCGCGAGCGCCGATTGGGCACTCATCTTCGCGGCCGCGATTCTCATGTCGGGGGTTGTCTACAGCGCCCAGAATGGGATCTGGCCCGCGCTGTTCAGCGAGATGTTCCCGACCCGAGTCCGCCTATCGGGCGTGGCGATCGGGACCCAGATCGGCTTCGCGATCGGCGGGCTCGCCCCCACCATCGCAAGCGCGATCGCCGGCGACGGAATCACCGGTTGGGTCCCGGTGGCCGCCATGACCCTGGGCTTCAGCGTGCTGGCCGCGATCGGCGTCGCGACGGCCCGCGAGACCTACGACAAGTCACTAGACGAGCTCGACACAGCGACCGACCTGCCGTCGTGGCCCGATGACCACTCCTCGAAGCCGGCACGGCGCGAGTCACCCATCCGCGTGACGGTGAACTGACAGTGAGCGAGCAGCCACCCGTCCTCGCCATCGAAGGCGTCTCCAAATATTACGGCGGCCTCCGCGCCCTGCACCACGTCACGCTGCACGCCCGGGCCGGCGAGGTGGTCGGGTTGGTGGGTGACAACGGCGCCGGAAAGTCGACGCTGCTCAAGATCGTCGCCGGCGCGCAGCCGGCGACCTCGGGGGAGATCCTCATCGAAGGCACCCCCCGGAGCTTCGGCAGCCCGATGGAGGCGGTCGAGGCTGGCATCAGCACCGTCTACCAGGACTTGGCCCTGGCCATGCAACGCAGCGTGGCCGCGAACTTCTTCATCGGGCGCGAACTGGTCGCCGAGGGGTGGCTGGGTCGGCGACTGGGGTGGCTGGATACGACTTCCATGACCCACCGGACCAAGGAGGAGCTGGCCCGGCTCCACACCCGCATCCCCAACGTCTCGGTCATGTGCAAGGAGCTGTCGGGCGGCCAGCGTCAGGCGCTGGCCATCGCCCGGGCGGCGGCGTGGTGTCGGCGGGTGCTGCTCCTGGATGAGCCAACGAGCGCGCTCGGCGTCGAGCAGCAGCACGAGGTGCTCGATCTCATCCGCCGGATCCGATCCCAGGGCGTAGCCATCATCCTCGTCAGTCACCAGATGCAGGACGTGGTCAGCGTGTGTGATCGGGTCACCGTCCTGCGGCTCGGGGAGGTCGCCGCGACGCTCGACAAAGACGAGCTCTCCGTCGACGCCCTCGTCGGGTACATCACGGGCGCGCGCCGACGCGAGTCGGCGCCGGCGGCCCCCGAGCCGAGCGGCGGATCATGAGCAGCCAATCCGGAGTGCCAGCCACGCCGCCGTCGACCGCGCCTTCGGGACCCGAGGCCGGTCGGCGCCACCTGAGCTCTGCCGGACTCTTCTGGATGCGTGAGAACTGGATCTTCGGCGTCCTGGTGCTGATCGTGGTCGCCTTCTCGATCGCGTCAACGCATTTTTTGACCAAGGCCAACTGGCTGAATACCTCCTCCACGGCCACCGAGGTCATGCTGCTGGCGGTCGGCGAGACGTTCGTCATCGTCTCAGGCGGGATCGATCTCTCGGTGGGCGCCACGCTGGGCCTGTCGGGGATGGCGGGCGGATGGGTGATGGCCCACTTCTTTGCCTCCGGGCACCCGGACGGATTGGTGACCGCGATCGGCTTCAGCGTGGCCATTGGTGTCGGCGCCCTGGTCGGCGTCGTCAACGGGGTGCTGATCGCCCGGTATGACATCCCCTCCTTCGTGGTCACGCTCGGGACGCTGGGCATCGGCACGGGGCTGGCCGACCTGATCTACAACGGTCAGGAGATCACTCAGATACCGCTGGGGATCGGAAACATCGGCAACACCAACCTCGGCGGCTGGATCCCCATACCGGTGCTCGTGACCGTGGTGATCACCGTCGCGGCCGGGATCGTCCTGGCCAAGACGAGATTCGGCACCTTCACCTACACGATCGGCGACAACCGCGAGGCCGCGGTCCGTGCCGGCGTCGACGACCGGCGTCACCTGCTCAAGGTCTACGTCCTTTCAGGGGTCCTCGCCGGGGTGGCCGGAGTGACCGTGATGACCCGGCTGGCCGCGGCATCGCCAACTTCGGGCGCCAACGACGAGCTCAACGCGATCGCGGCGGTGGTGATCGGCGGCGCAAGTCTGTTCGGCGGGCGGGGCACGATCGGCGGTTCGG
>JBAPXO010000212.1:0-5698 GCA_049284255.1 Solirubrobacteraceae bacterium
GCTCGCCGGCGGGTTGGTCGCAACAGTCCTATGAGTGGCCGTCCCGAGCACCGTCCCCGCGGAGGCCAGCGGCTTGCCGGCCAGGGCGTCGATCGCCTTGGCGGCATAGGCGGTGAGCGCGACGTCCCCGGTGGCGGAATCGCCGCTGACCTTGACGTTGGTCAGCGCCGCCACCCGCCGCGACGAGTAGCGCGTGATCCTGACGCACCGAGCCCGACGATGGTGGCGGCCCACGAAGCGGCAAAAGCGCTTGCTCGGGCCGGCGACCAGCGAGCGCAGCCAGACGCCGTGGCCGTCAGAGACGATCGTCAGGCGTCGCAGGCGCACCGTGCGCGTTCCGTTCGAGATCGCCAGGCCACCGCCCTGGCGGATGTCACCGTGCAGCTTCTTGTTGAGGTGCCCTCCGGTGACCGGGAACGTGTACGTCGATCCCGACGAGGTGGCCGGAGCCAACGGCGTCACCGTGATGTGGTTGGCGGTCAGCGCGCTGGCGACTGTGCTGGAGACGGTCACCTGCGTGGTTCCGCCCGTCACCTTCGAAACCGCCGCCGCGGCGACACTCGGCAGGGCGAGCGCGGCGACTGCGGTGAGGGCGATGAGCACGCGAATTCGGGGCATGAACCCTCCATTTCGTTTCGTGTTCTGGTCCACCCGGTGTCAACACGGAAGACTCGTCCGAGTTTCGGTTGCTTCGGCGGGCGCGGGCGCGGGCGCGGGCTCGCGCGGGCGCGCGCGGGCCAGCGCGCGCGGGCCAACCCCCCCGGTGTGAGGCAGCGACCGCGCCGCCAGCCGACCAAGCGGATGGCGGCGCGTGGTGGCTAGATCAGCCGCAGCCGGTGTTGAACCCGCAGCTGCCGCACGTGTAGCAGCTGCCGGTCCGCTGCATCATCCCGCCGCACTGCTGGCAGGCCGGACCCAGGTCCAGCCCACGGCGCACGGCCGGTAGCACGGGTGGATCATCGGTCAGCGCCGAGGTCGCCGGGGTGGGCGAGTCTGACACGGGGAGGATCGATCCCTGCGGTGCGGGCGGACCGGCGGTGTCGCTCAGGTGCGAGCTGGCGGCGTCCTGCGCCGCCTTGCGGGCGCGCACCTCCTTGGTGAGGATGCCGAGCTCCTCCTGCAGGTCGACGTCGAGGAAGCGCGAGGCGAGCCAGCGCATGATGTAGTCGGGCATCGACTTCGAGAAAGGGATCTCCGGGTTGGAGGTCATTCCCTCGGGCTCGAAGCGCATGTAGGAGAACTTGCGCACCAGCGTCTCCAGCGGCACCCCGTACTGGAGCGAGAGCGAGATCGCCGTCGCGAACGCGTTCATCATCCCGCGCAGCGTCGACCCCTCCTTGCCGATGTCGGTGAGGAAGATCTCGCCGACCGTCCCGTCCTCGTACATCCCGGCCGTGATGTAGCCCTCGTGGCCGCCGATCGAGAACTTGTGGGTGATCGACTGGCGCTCGCGGGGCATCCGCCGGCGCTTGGGCCCGACCTTGGCCAGGGCCTCGGTCACCGCCTTCTCGACCTCGACCTGCACGTCGACCCCCGCGGGAGCATCGGTCTGTGCGTCGGTCCGCAGCGCCTGCGCGGTCTTGGACCCGTCCCGGTAGATCGCCAGCGCCTTAACGCCCAGGCGCCAGGCCTGGATGTAGGCGTCGGCGATGTCCTCGACGGCCGCCGTTTGGGGCATGTTCACCGTCTTGGAGATGGCGCCGCTGAGGAACGGCTGCACGGCGCCCATCATTTTGATGTGGCCCATGTGCGAGATCGCCCGCTCTCCGACCGCGACGTCGAACACCGGCAGATCCTCGGCGTCCAGTCCGGGCGCACCGATGATCGTGCCGTGCTCGTTGACGTAGGCGACGATCTGCTCGATGTGTTCGTCGGAGTAGCCGAGTGTCTGGAGCGCCAGCGGCACGGTGCGATTGACGATCGTCATCTGGCCGCCGCCGACCAGCTCCTTGAACTTGACCAGCGAGAAGTCCGGCTCCACCCCGGTGGTGTCGCAGTCCATCAGGAAGCTGATCGTGCCCGTCGGCGCCAGGACTGTGGCCTGGGCGTTGCGGTAGCCGTGCCGGTCACCAGCGTTCACCGCTTCGTCCCACGTGCTCCGGGCGGCGGTGAGGAGCTCTGTGTCCAGGCAGTCCTCCACGGGAATCGAGTACGAGGCGTCCCGGTGCATCCGCATCACGCCGTTGTGGGCCTCGTGGTTCTCGAGGTACTTGTCATACGGTCCCATCGCAGCGGCGATCCGCGCCGAGCCCAGGTACCCGCGCCCGGTCATCAGTGCGGTGATCGCGGCCGCCGTGCCGCGTCCGGCGTCTGAGTCGTAGGGCACGCCGTCGGCCATCAGGTAGGCGCCGAGGTTGGCGTAGCCGAGTCCGAGCTGGCGGAACGCGCGTGCGTTGGCGGCGATCTCCTCGGTCGGATAGCTGGATGGGGAGACGACGATCTCCTGAGCCAGGAACACGATGTCGACGGTGTGCGCGAAGCTCTCGACATCGAAGGTCCCGTCGGCGCGGCGGAACTTCATCAGGTTCAGCGAGGCCAGGTTGCAGGCCGAATCGTCGACGTGCATGTACTCGCTGCACGGATTCGAGGCGTTGATCCGTCCCGACTCCGGGCAGGTGTGCCACTGGTTGATCGTGGTGTCGTATTGCACGCCCGGATCGGCGCAGCGCCATGCCGCCTCGGCGATCTCCTTCATGAGCTGACGGGCGGCGATCGGCTCACCGATCGGCTCTCCGGTGACGCGGGAGGTCAGGTGCCAGTCCTCGTCCTCCTCCACCGCGCGCATGAACTCGTCGGAGACCCGCACCGAGTTGTTGGCGTTCTGGTACTGGATCGAGTAGAAGCCGTCGCCGTCGATCGACATGTCAAAGCCGGCATCGCGCAGGGCCGCAGCCTTGTCCTCCTCTTTGGCCTTGCACCAGATGAAGTCGCGGATGTCGGGATGGTCGACGTCGAGGACGATCATCTTGGCGGCCCGGCGCGTCTTGCCTCCGGACTTGATCGTGCCCGCCCAGGCGTCGGCGCCGCGCATGAAGCTGACCGGGCCCGAGGCGGTGCCACCCTTGGAGAGCGGCTCCATTGATCCCCGGATCTTCGACAGGTTGATCCCGGATCCCGAACCGCCACGGAAGATCTTGCCCTCCTTGGTGTTCCAGGAGAGGATCGACTCGATCTCGTCCTGCACCGAGAGGATGAAGCAGGCGCTGCACTGTGGGCTCTCTTCAAAGCCAACGTTGAACCACACCGGAGAATTGAATGCCGCCATCTGGTGCAAGAGGATGTGGGTGAGCTCGTTCTCGAAGGTGGTGGCGTCCTCGTCGGTGGCGAAGTAGCCGCGCTCGCGACCCCAGCCAGCGATCGTCCCCGCCACCCTCCCGATCATCTGCTTGACCGAGCGCTCTCGAGCAGGCGAGCCCATCTGGCCGCGGAAGTACTTCTGAGCGACGATGTTGGTCGCGTTCTGGGACCAGGACTTCGGAAACTCGACGTCGCGCTGCTCGAAGGACACCTTGTCGCCGTGTCCGATGCGGGCATCGCGAAGCTCCCAGTCGACCGCCTCGAACGGATGCGATCCGGGGGTCGTGAAGTAGCGGCGAATCGAGAGGCCCTCGCCGGCCTTGGCTTCGGAGCTGAGTGGGGTTTGGGGAACGTTTGCCATCGGGTACTGCTCCTCTCGTTTTCCGCCTGCATCTGTTGCCTGCCCCCCGGCTCCATAGCGGCCGAGCGGGTTGGGAATGCTCGCGCATGCCCCGGACGGAAAGACCACGTCTGACGACGCTGTCGAGAGGCGCCTTTCTGACCACTTATTTTACTCCGCCCATGCAGCAACCCACCGTCCCGAGGCCGACCTGAAATCGCGCAGCTTGCGGGGGATTCGCGTTGCGCGGGTCAGGCGTCGGCGGGGCGTCTGGCCCTGTGGGCGAGCGCGGCCTCGGCCTCGGCCTTGGCCTGTGCCTCGGCGCTCAGCCGGATCAGCTCGAGTTGGTCGGCTTCGCCCGCCGCGCGCGTGCGCTCGAGCTGGTCGCGGAGCTTGTCGATCTCCGATCGGGCCTGCTCGGCCTTGGTTTCAGACTGAGCGAGGGCGTCTCGGAGGCGCTCGAGCTCGCGCTGATCTTCACGGCGCGCCGCCTTGACGTCGGCCAGCTCGGTCGTGATCGCCGCCAGGCGTCGCTCGAGCTCGGCGCGCCAGATCTCGAGATCCTGGAGCTCGGTCGATTTCGAGGCTTCGCTCACGGCGCCGGGGATTCTAGGTCGGTTATAAATCGCGGGCGATGGATTTCGAGTGCTCTCCCGCGCAGCGGGTCTCATGAAGCTGCTGGTTACCGGCGGCGCCGGCTACATCGGGTCAGTCGTGGCCCGCCACCTTCTGGGCGCTGGGCACGAGGTGGTGGTCCTCGACAACCTTGAGCGAGGCCACCTCGCCGCCGTGCCCGCAGATGCCCGCTTTGTCCGCGCGGACCTCCGCGAGCGTCAAGCCGTGATCGACGCTGTCTCTGAGGGCTTTGACGGAGCCCTGCACTTCGCGGCACTGGCGCTGGTCAGCGAGTCGGTCAGCCATCCCGAGCGCTACTACGAGACGAACGTCGGCGGGACGCTGAACCTGTTAGAGGCGATGCGAATCACCGGGGTCAAGCGTCTGGTCTTCTCCTCGACCTGCGCCGTCTACGGCCAGCCCGACGAGGTTCCGATCTCGGAGTCCGCGCCCCCGCGCCCGGCCAATGCGTACGGTGCCTCCAAGCTCGCCGTCGACGGGATGATCGGGGATTTCTGTGTCGCCCACGGACTCGGAGCCGTCAGCCTGCGCTACTTCAACGTCGCAGGAGCGAGCGGTGACGCCGGCGAGGACCACGACCCCGAGACGCACCTCATTCCGAACATCCTGCGCACCGCCCTGGGGCAGAACTCCCACGTCGACGTCTTCGGAACCGACTATCCGACGCCGGACGGCACCGCGATTCGTGACTACATCCATGTCGACGATCTCTCAGATGCGCATCTGCTCGGGCTCGACGGGACGCGTGAGGGCGAGCACCAGATCTTCAACCTGGGTAACGGAAACGGCTTCTCGGTGCGCGAGGTGATCGCGGCCGCCGAGCAGGTCACCGGTACCGAGATCGCGACCCGGGAGGCGCCCCGGCGTCCCGGCGACCCGCCAATGCTCGTCGCCGCCGGGCAGCGGATCCGCGAGAAGCTGGGTTGGACGCCGCACAAGCCCACCCTCGAGGAGATGGTCGCCGACGCGTGGGCGTTCGCCGGCGCCCATCCGAACGGCTATTCAGAGTAGGTCGGCGATCGCTCCGAGCGCTTGGGCGAGGACGTCGGGCGCGGGAAGGGAGGCGTCGATCGTCCGAATGCGCTCGGGGTCGGCACGGGCGAGCGCGGCGTAACCGGCGGCGATGCGGGCAAAAAACTCGTCGCCCTGGCGCTCGAGGCGGTCGGGGGGGACGCCGCGCTCGGCGGAGCGGGCGCGCCCGAGCCCGGGGTCGAGGCTGAGCAACAGGGTCCGGTCGGGCACCAGACCGGCGGTCGCAAACTCGTTTATCGCCCGGACCCGCTCGACGCCGAGCCCGCGCCCCGCGCCCTGGTAGGCGAGCGAGGAGTCGACGAAGCGATCGAGCACCACGATTTCTCCATTGGCGAGCAGGGGGCTCAGCGCCTCATCGACTAGCTGAGCGCGGGCGGCGGCGTAGAGCAGCGC
>JBAPXO010000213.1:0-2076 GCA_049284255.1 Solirubrobacteraceae bacterium
GGCGGGAAGGCGGCGCTGAGCAGGGACAGCGACAGAGGCGCGATCAGCGCCCCGGCACCGCCCTGGAAGGCGCGGGCCGCGATCAGCAGCCCGGCGTTGGGGGCCAGCGCGCACAGGGCCGAACCGGCCGCGAACATGCCCAGGCCGACGGCGAATAGCCGCCGGCGTCCCCAGCGGTCACCGAGGGCGGCGGCTGGGATCAGGAGCACGGCGAAGCTCAGGCCGTAGGCGTTGACGGTCCATTCGAGCTCGTTGACCGACGCGCCGAGGTGCAGGCGGATCGTGGGCAGGGCAGTCGTCACGACGAGCACGTCGAGCGCGACCATCAGCGAGGCGATCGAGCTTAGGATCAGCACCCAGCGCTGGGCTGAGGCCGAGTTGACGGGGATCTTGGTGGTCACGGTTCCTCCTCGGGTTTGGTGGGCTGGAGGAAGAGACAGCGAGTTCGCGATCAATTGGCCGATGAATTTGCTGGCGACCCGGTGTCATGTGGGTTTAGATGACTGAGATGACCGACGAACTTTTGGCCCGCACCCGGCTGGCCCGAGCCCAGCGGGGCGACGAGGAGGCGTTTGCCGAGCTCACCGCTCCCCACCACCGCGAGCTTCAGGTGCACTGCTACCGGATCCTCGGCTCGCTGCAGGACGCCGAGGATCTCCTCCAGGAGACGCTGCTGGCGGCTTGGCGCGGGCTCGAGCAGTTCGAGGGCCGCTCCTCGCTGCGCGCCTGGCTGTACACGATCGCCACCAACCGCTGCCTGAACGCGCTGCGTGACCGAGCACGTCGCCCGCAGCCCGTCGGCATCCCCGAGGGTCATGCCGCGCAGCTGTCAGAGAACGCGGCCGAAATCTCCTGGCTGCAGCCCTATCCCGACGCGTGGCTGGAGGGACTCGCCGACGCCGCGCCCGGACCCGAGGCCCGATTTGAGGCCAAGGAGACGATCGCGCTCGCCTTCGTGGCCGGCCTCCAGCATCTGGCACCCCGGCAGCGGGCGGTGCTCGTGCTCAAGGACGTACTCGGCTTCCACGCCGACGAGGTCGCCGACATGCTGGCGACCAGCGAGGCCTCGGTCAACAGCGCCCTGCAGCGCGCCCGCGCCACCCTGGAGCAACGCCTTCCGGCCCGGCGCGAGCGGCTGGCGGTCCCGATGACCGGCGCCGAGCGTGAGCTCGTGAGTCGCTTCGCCGATGCCTTTGAGTCAGACGACATCGACGGCATGGTCGCGATGCTGACCGAGGACGTGGTCGTCAGCATGCCGCCCCAGCCCGAGTGGCACGCCGGCCGCGAGGCCGTTGAAGCGTTCATTCGCCTTCGCTATGAGATGCGTGAGGGTCCGTGGCGGTTTGTGCCCACCGGCGCCAACGGCCAGCCGGCATATGCTTATTACCTGCTGGAGGGCGATAGCTGGGTGCGCTCGGGGCTGTTCGTCGTTGGGGTGGTCAGCGACGGGATCAGCTCGATCACCCGCTTTGGCGAGGACGATGTCCGGCTCGACCGCTTCGGGGTGCCCGAGCGGTTGTGAGGCTTGTTGGGGGCCAGCCGGCTAGGCCTGGACGCCGCCGCCGTCGATGACCAGGGCCTGGCCGTTGATCGCAGCCGCCGCCGGCGAGGCCAGGTAGACGATCGTGGCCGCCACCTCCGTGGCTGTGAGCAGCCGGCCCAGCTGGGTGCGGGCGGTGAGCGCCGCCTCGGCTTCGGCGGGGTCGCGGCCGGTCCTCTGCACGATGTTGGCGACCGTACGCACCGTCATCTCGGTGTCCACGAACGTCGGACACACCGCGTTGACGCGGATTCCGCTTGAGTGGAGCTCGGCGGCCGCCGCCCGGGTAAGGCCGACGACGGCGTGCTTGGAGGCGGTGTAGGCCGTCGTGTAGGGGACGCCGACCCGTCCCGCCGTGGAGGCGACGTTGACGATCGCGCCCCCGCCGCGTTCGCGCATCCCGCCGATCACCTCGCGCAGGCACAGGAAGGTGCCGGTGGCGTTGACCTTCAGATGGCGCTCCCAATCGGCGAGCGTTGTGCGGTGAAGCGGCGCCGACTCGCCGATCCCGGCGTTGTTGACCAGGACGTCGACGG
>JBAPXO010000214.1:0-1980 GCA_049284255.1 Solirubrobacteraceae bacterium
GTGTAGGTGGACAGCGGCAGGCCGAACAACGCCGCCGTGGGCCGCGCCAGGCGCGAAAGTCGCGGAAAGAGTCCCAACCAGGAGTGCGCGGCCGCGATCGCCGTGGTCGTTCCGCTGACGCTGAGGATCCAGGATCCGACGCTCATCGGCGAGGTCACCTTGAACATCCGCAGCATGTTCAAAAAGCGCTCCGGCCGTCCGAGGTCGGAGATCAGCAGCGGAGGACTGACGCCGATGCCGACCATCGACATCGCCCACGCGCGGCGGGCGAGGACTTCGTCGCCTCGGAGCTCACACAGGTAGGCGAGTCCGGCAGAGGCGCCGGCCAGCCCCCCCGTGAAGAAGTAGCACGGGACCTCCCACGTCCAGGTCGGCTTCTTGAGGACCGGCTGGCCGTGATAGGAGCGAACCTCGTTCACCGCCGGCCTCCGAAGACCGCGGCCACGAGTCCCGCTCCCAGGGCCAGCGCCGCCGCGCCCGCCGCTCCCCAGATCGAGCCGATGTCGCGCACGGTGTCCACCGGGTCCGGGGGGAGCCCGTAGACCTCGGGCTCGTCGAGCAGCAGGAAGAACGCCCCGGCTCCATTGACGCCGTTCTCCTCGTCGGCGAGGTACAGCTGCGCCTTGTCCTGACCGGCTCCTTGGAGCACGGCCAGCCGCTGCTCGGCGCGGTCGCGCAGCTCGTCGAGATCGCCGAACTGGATCGAGTTGGTGGGACAGGCGTGGGCGCAGGCCGGCTCCATGTCTTCCTTGAGCCGGTCATAGCAGTGCGTGCACTTCCAGGCCCGCCCGTCCTCCTCGCGCCGATCGATGACGCCGAACGGACACGCCGACACACAGTAGCCGCACCCGTTGCAGATGTCCTCCTGGACGACGACGGTCCCGAACTCGGTCCGGAATAGTGACCCGGTGGGACAGACCTCCAGGCAGGCCGCGTCGGTGCAGTGCTTGCAGACGTCGGAGGCCATCAGCCAGCGGATGCCATTGCCCTCCTGATAGGTCTGGACGCCGGCCTCGAGCACCGGCGCGCGCTCCGCCGACTCGACCAGGGAGGCGCCATCCTGGACGCCGGCGGGCACCTGCTGCTCGATGAAGGCCACGTGGCGCCAATTGTCGGAGCCCAGGGCGGTCGTGTTGTCGTAGGACTTGCCCGTGAAGCCCTCGATCTTCATCGGCACGTGGTTCCACTCCTTGCATGCCACCTGGCAGGCCTTGCAGCCGATGCACACCGAGGTGTCGGTGAAGAAACCCTTGCGGGGCTGGGCGCGCTCGCCGTAGCTCGCCGACCAGTGGTGGGTCTCGAGCTGCATCTAGTCCTTGACTCCCGCGCGGCGCCGGTATTCCTGCACGAGATCCAGCCTCGCGGGACCCCGGGGGCGCCGTCCGGGCTGGATGTCGCAGGTGGCCACCTTGTACTCGGATATGTGGACGTTGTTGTCGAGGGCCAGGGGCAGCAGCTCGTTGGCGGAGTCGCCGGTGACAATGCCCACGCCGCCCCAGTGATACGGAGCGCCTACCAGGTGCATCGTCCGCCCTTGGATCTCAAGCGGCTTGATCCGCTCGGTCACCATCACCCGAGCCTCGACGGCCGCACGGACGGTGATCACGGTCGCCCAGTCACCGTGGACCAACCCGCGCTTGGTCGCCAGCTGGGGTGAGATCTCCACGAAGAACTCGGGCTGGAGCTCGGCCAGGTAAGAGACGGTGCGCGACATGCCGCCCGCGGTGTGATGCTCGGTCAGGCGGTAGGTGGCGAGCGCGAAGGGAAAGACCTCGCTGCCAGGCTCGCCCTCGGTCGGGTTGTAAAGGTTCTCCGGGCGAGGGAACGTCTGCCGGGTCGGATTCTGCTGCTGGGCGTACAGCGGATTTGCAAACGGCGACTCCTGGGGCTCGTAGTGAACTGGCAGCGGCCCGTCGAGCAGACCCGTGGGCGCGAACAGCCACCCACGCCCGTCGGGGTGCAGGGTGAACGGCTTATCCC
>JBAPXO010000215.1:0-4885 GCA_049284255.1 Solirubrobacteraceae bacterium
TAGGTGCACGGACCGCTGGCGCCCGCATCACGCCGATAGACTCGGCCTCCCTGGCCGGAGTAGCTCAGTCGGTTAGAGCAGCGGAATCATAATCCGCGTGTCGGGGGTTCGAGTCCCTCCTCCGGCACTCAAGAAAACCCTGGTAAAACAGGGTTTTCATCATTCTGGAGAGCATCCCAAATTCTCCAGAAGCCAACCGGAAGCCAACACAGCCATCTGGCTGGGGCGCGGTTTAGGATTACGGGATGGCGCAGGAGAACTTCGACATCATCTTCCGTGTCATCGACGGGGAAGGTCGCGACCGCCGAGCTAGGAGCCGTCGCCGACGCGTCCGCATCGGTCGGCGATGCGCAGGTCGCGGCGCTTCCGGCGCAACGTCGACGGTCAGGTGCGCTCGCTGCTCAACAGTTGGATCGGCTTGATCAGCTAATCGCTCGTTGATCGCAAACCATGAATCCCTGGTTGCGACCGGAGCCTCAATCCCTTGGATTCACGCCTTCTTCAGCCCTGCTGTCAAGTCGTTGGTGACTGCCTGCGGCATACGCGCGATGTGGTACGGCGGATCCGACGGACCGGAGACAATAAGTCTCCAGCGGCCATTCGACTTGCGCAGAAAGTCGGTGCCCATCCCGTTGAGGCGGCAATCCTTATCGTGCTGTAGTCGCGTGGAGTTGTCCTGTACCGCGGCCCAGTTGCCCGGCTTTACGGTGGTTATAACCACCCAGTTGCATTTGAGGGGCAGACGCGGATATGCGCCGTCGGCACGCAGGATCCCTTTCCGCTCAGACTCACTCCCCGAGCGGTATCCCAGCGCCACCGCCGGAATCACCAGACTCGGTACGAGGAACGCCGCAACGATCAGCGTCGCGAGCTTTCGCATGGATGCGATCCTCCGCCACCTCCCCGCCGTCGCATAACCCGTTTGTAACTTTGCGCGGCTCTGGCCGTCAAACCAGTGCGAGCTGGACCCATCCGACGCAATCCTTGGGAACGGGTGTTCCCAGGTTCGCGAGTTCCCTCAGCGACCAAGGGCCCGTCGAAGCGAACCATCCGCAAGATCCCGTCCGTCGCTCACGATGATCAATGATCGATGATCAGCGATCACGACGTCGTCGCCACAATCGCTTGAAGGGCTCGCCGACGAGGATCGGGCAGGCGCTCGCCGACCCGGAGATCGAGCGATGATCGCGCTCACCGGACCGCGTCGCGATCAACGAGCAGACCGAGAGCGCGTATCAGCACCTGCTGCTCGCCGTCAAGCATCTCGATCGCGACGAGCGATCGACAGCAACGCTCATGCCTGCTCGCCGCCTCGCGATCGGCGGTCAACTCGGACGAACTGAACGAACATCACCGACGACCGATCGCTTCGCTCGTCGCGTGATCGAACAGCACGATCATCGCCGGACTGATCGCCGCTCAACCCCAACGATCGCCGCTCAACCCCAACGATCAACGAGACCAACGACTTTGCGAACGAAGCAGTGGTGGGGGGGATGACGCCCGCGGAAACTCCGCCGAAGAGTCCAGGCAGCCGCGAAAAAAAGATTCGAGATCGTGCCCCTCCGATGTCACGCTTCGCTGGATGCCAGCGCATATAAAACTGACGGGCGATCGCGGGCGGCGACTCCTGGCGTTGATCCAGTTCGGCGAGCCGATCTCCGCTGCGGCTCGCGCCGCTCAGGTCTCGCGATCGACGGTGTACCGACACGCGTTCGAGGATCCTGTGTTTGCGGCTCGCCTACGGGCTGCGCGCGCTCGTCACACGCCTGATCCGGCGTCGGATGACTGGATCGCGTCCGCGCTATTCCTGGAACGCGAAGCTGGCGATCGCTGGGCGCTGCGTGGTTGACAGAAACGAGATTAAGTTCGAGCCGCGGGGCGTCTTCCCGGCGTCAGCACCGATGGCTAGGTGGATGACCGTTTGCTGTATGGCCCTGAACGATCTGGTGTACGTTAACAACCTGCTTCTACCGCGGCTCGGCGGCAACGCGCCGGACTGGGAGAACGTTTACCTCACGCGTCTCGTTGCTTCTCATCTGTACGAAGCAGTCAACTTTCTCACCGATGCCGAGAAGCGGCATAGCGACGCGCTCTCCCAGTTCTTAAAGCGGTTGCCCAAGGACGCCATAAGAGACTACGAGGCGGTCAAGGCTGTTGGGCCGGGGGGCGCGGATGACTTCTCCAAGCGCCTCGCCCGTCTGCGCAACCACTTCTTCCACTATGCGGAGATGATCACCGCGGACGCTCAGTATGAGGAGCTGTCAAAAGCGCCCAATGAGCATGCCAATAAGCCCTCATCGATATGTATCGGCTGCGGTCTCGGTGACTTTCGTGCCGGGTTCGCCGATGACGTCGCGGCCGCGCTGTCCTTCGAGGGCGACACGGGGCTTGAGGATTTCGTGAAGCGACTCACCGACGCGACGGCGGCGTTTCTGAGGTTTACGCGTGCCGCGCTCAACCAGTATCTGATCGATAGGAGACTCTGATTGCTGAGTGACGTGCGACACACCCCCCTGACTGCACGGCTGATCGTGATGGCGAACCGTTGTCCGTCAGCCGCGGGTGCCATCATGAACAGCGTGGAAGCCGGTATGGCGACGATTCGACGCGGAGACCCAGACCGACGCGTCGGCGTCACTCTCCGCCGCTCCCACGAGCCCAGACGCGGGTTGAAATGACGCTGGAGTCGGGGCGTAGACTGGAAGCAATGGATCAGCCGACGCTGAACGCGCTCCGCGGGCTCGTTGGTGATGAGAACGGCGTCCCAGAGTCTCTGCGCGACCGGATCGCTGGTGACAAGCTGGGTGAGTTGCAGGCCGACGCCGCCAAGCTGATAAAAGATCTCGGGCTCACGCCACCACGGCCGCGTGATCAGCGCGGCCGATTCTCTTTCAGCGACGAGATCCGGCGCAAGGCCGGACGCGCTCCGGCGCCGTCGCCTGACGTCGAGCTGCCAGTCGGGGACGCCGGAATCGGCCGGGGCGGAACGGCGCGCCCGCCGAGCCCACGACCGCTGTCGATGAGTGCGCTGATCCGCGCCCACCGCACAGTCAAGCGCCAGATGGTGCGGGGCGAGGCCCAGTTCTTGGACGATGTAACGCGCGAGGCGGGCGGATGACCGACTGGGAGACTCGAACCCCGCCGAACGGGCCGCGCGAAGTTGAGCGCGACCGCAAGGCGGTCGTAGCGCTGGCCGACCGGCTCAAGGTCGAGCGCAAAGCCTTTGAATCGGCGGCGTCCGGAAGGCGCGGAACATAGCGATCGTCCCAGGTCGCGTCTTGTGGACCCGGACCCGGTGAGGCCTGCCTCCGCTGGTCCTCCTCGAGTCGTCACGGGCCGTGGTGGAGTGTGCGCTTGGTTGGCCTGCATCGGCTCGGTCATCTCGCCAAGCTGGGCGGGTTGCCGTTCATGAGTGCGTCGACGAGTGGCCCGATGGGGAGATCTGAGAGGAGGGGGTGTCGGAGGCTGGCTTCGCGGTTGATCGTGTAGCGGTTGCGGCGGCCTTCGCGGGTGCGCGTGACGTATCCGGCGGCGACGAGGTCGGCGATGATCTTCTGGACGGCGCGCTCCCCGATGCCGACGCGATCAGCCATCTCGCTGATTCGAATGGACGGGTCCAGTGCGATGCAGACCAGCACGTAGCCGTGGTTGCTGAGAAAGAGCCAGCTGGGGCGTGTCGCGGTCGTCGTCTGCATCAGGTGTCGTGAAAAACGTGGCCCTTGAAACGTGGTCTGTTGTTCGTGTATGGTAGCTGACACCCGGATCAACACGCCCGGGAGAAGGGGCTGGGTATGACCAGGGACCAAAAGAGGGCGCGAGTCTTCGGTGTGCTGTACCTGATCACGTTCGTTACGTCGATCGTGGCGCTGCTGCTCTACGAGACCGTGCTCCGGCATCCGGTGAGCTATATCGCCGGCGCTGGCCACGACACGCAGGTGTTGTTCGGTGCTCTGCTGGAGCTGCTGCTGATCATCGCGAACATCGGCACCGCGGTCGTCATCTTCCCGATCGTCCGCCGCCAGAACGAAGAGCTGTCGCTGGCCTACGTGACTGCGCGGCTGGTGGAATGCACGTTCATTCTCGTCGGCATCGTGTCGATGCTCGGGATCGTCACGCTGCGCCAACAGGTGGCGGGCGGGGCCGAAGGCACGGTCGCCTACACCCTCGCCGCGCTCAAGGACTGGACGTTCCTCTTGGGGCCCGGCTGGGTGGTCGGCTGGGGCAACGGTCTGATCCTCGGCTACCTGATGTACCGATCGGGGCTGGTGCCGCGACGGATGTGCTGGCTTGGTCTCATCGGCGGACCGCTGATCATCATCTCCGGGACCGCCGTGATGTTCACCGGCAACAACCCGAGCCATGCGCTGCACTCGCTGCAGGCCATCATGACCATCCCGGAGTTCCTGTGGGAACTCTTCCTCGGCGTCTACTGCACCATCTGGGGCTTCAAGCGCGACGCCCCCATCCTTGCCCAGGGCGCCCCGAATCTGGCCGCGGGCGCCTCGGACTTTTCCCCAAGCGCCTCCGTCCTCGCCCCAACCACCTGATAACACGCACGCGCAGGCGACTCCGCACGCCCGACAGCTCGCCAGCGACGCTCACCCACGCTGTGGCGGCGGCTTCACCCGTGTCCGCGGTCGCGTTCACCACCGCATTCACGCACGTCCGGCCTGAGCTCGCATCTTGAGCCGGTGGTCTGACTGCTCCTTTGGCTCGGCCAGGAGTGGAAGCAGCAGTCCAGTCGCCGCTGCCCTGTCGGCGACGAAGGAGCAGCCAGCCCTTGACGCTTAGGACTGCCGCTTCGACCGGATGATTAGACCTTATGGAGGTTGTCGTCCGGCCTGGCCTGTAGATATTGGCCGGTCCCCCCGCGACACGTTCG
>JBAPXO010000216.1:0-10992 GCA_049284255.1 Solirubrobacteraceae bacterium
CTCGGTCACCGCAACGTGATCACGACCGATATGGGAGGAACGAGCTTCGACGTCGGGCTGATCATCGACGGCCGCCCGCTCGTGTCACCCGTCTCGGAGGTCGAGAAGTATCACGTGGCCACGCCCATGGTGGACATCCGCGCCATCGGCGCCGGCGGTGGCTCGATCGCCTCGGTCGTCGACGGGCTGCTCAGCGTCGGCCCTGAGAGCGCGGGGGCGCGACCGGGTCCAGTCGCCTACGGCCGCGGTGGTGAGCGGCCCACGGTCACCGATGCCGACCTCGTCCTGGGCATCATCGACCCCGAAGGTTTTCTCGGCGGCCGGATGAAGCTCGATACCGCCGCGGCCGCCGACGCGATCCGCACCCACATCGCCGGGCCCCTGGGCATCGGTGTCCAGGACGCCGCGGCGGGCATCCGCCAGGTGGCCGACTCGCAGATGGCCGACCTGCTGCGCGAGCTGACCGTCGGACGGGGCCGCGACCCCCGGGACTTCGTGCTCTACGCCTACGGGGGTGCCGGACCGATGCACTGCGCAGGTTATGGTGCCGAGCTCGGCGTCCGCCAGATCGTCGTGCCGGCGACGTCGATGGCCCAGTCGGCCTACGGGGCGATGGCCTCCGACGTGCATATCTCAGCCGAGCGCTCCCCGATGCTCCGGGGAGACACCTTCCCGGCGGAGCCGTGGCAGGGCATCGACGCCCGTGAGGTTCAGAACACCTTCGACGAGCTCGAGCAGGAGTGCCTGGCCGGCCTTGAGCGCAGCGGCATCGAGCACGCTGCCCCCAACATCACGCGCACGGCCGACATTCGCTACCGCCAGCAGGTCCACAGCCTGATGGTTCCGGTCCCGAACGGGCGCATCGACGAGGGGGCGATCCGGACCCTGATCGAGCGCTTCGAGACGATGTATGAGGACACCTACGGGCGGGGCTCGGGCTCTCGCGGGGCCGGAGTCGAGCTTCCGGCGCTACGCGTCTCGGCAATCGGTCGCACGGCAAAGCCCCGCTTGACCCAGCTGCGCAACGGGCACGGCGCGCCCCCTCCGGTGAGCCGGCGGATCTATGAGCCGACGCTGCGCCGGGAGATGGAGGCGCAGGTCGTGCACTGGGACGAGATGCCGAGCACGTTCAGGGTCGACGGCCCGGCGATCGTCGAGCACCCGACGACGACGGTGTACGTCGGGCCCACCCAGCGCGCCGAGCTCGACGCGCACGGCAACCTGATCATCACCCCCAAGGAGGTCGCATGACCGCCACCGAGTCGCCGGCGGAGCACGCCGGCGTCGAGATCGACCCGATCACCTTCGAGGTGGTTCGCAACAAGCTGGCCGCCATCACCGAGGAGCAGGCGATCACGCTCAAGCGCGTCTCGGGCTCGGTGATCGTCGTCCACGCGACGGACTTCAACAACGGCACCTATCTCAGCGACGGCTCGATCGTCACCATGGGCCCCCAGGTGATCATGCATACGGGAACCATGTCCTCGGTGATCCGCTCGATCATCGAGGACCTGAGCGAGAACCCGGGGATCAACGAAGGAGACCAGTTCATCCTCAACGATCCCTACAAGGGCGCCGTTCACCAGCCCGACGTGTCGATCGTGAGCCCGATCTTCCACGAGGGGGAGCGGATCGCCTGGGTCGGGTCATGCGCCCACCAGCTCGACGTCGGGGGCATGGTGTTCGGGAGCTGGAACACGCAGGCAACGGAAATCCAGCAGGAGGCGATGCTGCTCCCGGGGGTCAAGCTCGTGGAAGGAGGTGCGCTGCGCCATGACCTCTGGCAGATGATCATGGGCATGACGCGTCTGCCCCAGAGCGTCGGCCTGGACCTGAGAGCCATGATCGCGGCCAACAACGTGGCCGAGCAGCGGTTGATCGAGCTCATGGAGCGCTACGGCGCCGAGGTCGTCCTGTCGGTGATGCGCACCGAGATCGACACCTCCGAGCGCCAGTTCCGGGCGCGCTTGTCAGCGCTGCCCGACGGCGTGTTCCGCTCGGTCGACTTCATCGACGGCGACGGGCTCGAGGACGGTCTGCACAACGTCTCGGTGACCGTCCGCAAGGAGGGCGACGGCCTGACCTTCGATCTCACAGGCACGTCCCCCCAGGCCGCCGGCTTCATCAACTGCACCCGGTCGGGGCTGATTGGCGGCCTGTTCAACGGGATGCTCCCGATTCTGGCTCCCGACCTGCGCTGGAACGAGGGCATCCTGCGGGCGGTGACGCTGGAGGCCCCGGAGGGGATCCTCTGCAACGCGACCCGTCCCGCACCCTGCTCCGGGGGAACGATCTCGGCGGCCTGGGTGTCGATGAACGCCGCGGTCATGGCGATCGCGCGCCTGGCCGCGTGCGCCATGCTCACTGTCGGCGACAGCCAGGCGGTGTCCAAGGGATCGGTCCCGGTCGTCCCCATGAGCGGCCTCGACGAGGCTGGGATGCCCTTCGGGACGATGCTGCTCGAAGGCACCGCCGGCGGAGGCGGAGCGGGGTTGGGCTGGGACGGCCTGGATCCGTCCGGAGACTTCACGACGCCTCGGCCAAGCCTCGGCAACGTCGAGGACAACGAGATGGACGGGCCGTACCTGTACCTGTACCGGCGGCTGCTCACCGACACGGGTGGGCCCGGGGCCAGCCGGGGCGGACGCTCGGTCGGCGTGGCCCTGACGCCGCACGGAGCCGATTGGGTCCGGGCGTCGCTCGTCGGACATGGCGTCAAGGTCCCGAACTCGGTGGGGCTGTTCGGCGGTCTGGAGGGCGCCACGATCGAGGCCCTGCTTCGCCACGGGGACGGAGGCGAGCCCGACACCGCCGATCTCCCCGATCCGGCGGCGGTGAGATCAGGCGACGCGGAGGTGCTCAACTCCAAGGTTGCGACCTTCCAGCTCGGGCGCGGTGACGTCTTCGCCTGGACCTCGGAGGGCGGAGGCGGCTACGGAGACCCCCTGGACCGAGCTCCGGCTCGGGTCGCCGCCGATGTCGTCCAGGGCATCGTGAGTCTCGAGCGCGCCGAGCGCGACTACGGCGTCGTGATGCGCGGCGAAGCGATCGACGAGACCGAGACAGCGGCGCGGCGCGACGCGATCCGGATGGAGCGGCTCAACGGCCGGGCCCCCACGCGAGAGCTGGCAGAGGGCCGGTCCGCTGGCCGAGAGGGCGCGATCGGACCGTCGCTCGAGCTCGACGGCAGCCGGCATATCCGCTGCCGCTGCGGCGAGGACCTCGGACCGGCGGTGGAGAACTTCAAGGAGGCAGCGGTGACGCGGATCGTGGACCCCAGCGGCCACGGCGCGCATCTCGTCCTGCACCCCGAACTCGAGTTGCGCGAGCACATCTGCCCCGCATGCGCGACCCTGCTCGAGTCAGAGGTGGTCCGCCGCGGCGATCCGTCGCTGCACACGATCGAGATCCACTGAGAGCCTCTCCTGCGCGTCAGTAGATGTAGTGCGGCTCAGCCTGGGTGATGCGCTTCATGTATTCCGGCACGGTCAGACCCAGGACCTCGGCGCGACCCAGCGACATGAGCACGTATTCGTGGGCACCCTGGGCGTAGAGGGTGGCGACATCGCCTCGCAGCAGGGCGTCCCGCTCGCCGGGGTCGAGATCGAAAACGCTCAGGGCAGTCTCGGGGTCGGCGGTCAGGGTGGCCCGGAACTGCTCGTCCTTCAGGGCGGCACGACAGACGGCGTGAACGTCGTAGATGCTCACTGGGCGGCTCCTTTCCACAGGCCGAAGGCAATTCCGTTCTCGTGCTCGGGCTCGAAGCGATCGGCAGCCTGATCGCCGATCGCACCGAGCAGGGCCAGGACCGTGAACAGCTCGCCCCCCGCGTTGCTGACGTGGGCGATCCGCTCGGGCGTAGCCTCGGCGACGAGCTCGGAGACTTCGCCCGCGCGCAGACGAACCGTGACGTTGTCCAGCCACTCGCCGTCGGGCGCCCCGTCCGCTCGCCCGGGCGCCGACCGGGGGCCGCCGACCTCCTGGTTGATCCCTCCGTCGGCAAGCACGAGCACGCGCAGAGGCTCCTCGAAGGCACGGATCGCATCGCCGACCGCACGCCCGAAGGCGTGGACCCGGGTGGCGTTGGGCAGCGGGGGGCAGAGCGCGTTGACGACGAGGGGGATCACGGGCAGCTCGCGGGGGACCTGCATGAGCTGGAGCGGCACGATCACCGAGTGGTCGGCCTCGAAGTGATCGACCCGAGCCGGATCGAAGTCGTTGCGCAGGACGTGGTGATAGATGGAGGCGCCGAGCCCCTTGTGGGACGGGACCGAGCGGTCACCCTCGACCACCGGGTAACCGTCGGTCGCGCCCGTGAACCGATCGACAATCGGCACCGCGAACACCGGCAGGTTGTCGAAGAAGAACGAGGCCACGTGATCGGGGCTGAAGGCGACGACGACATCGGGTGCCAGGCGTTCGAACTCGGCTCCCATGACCGCATACTCGTGCGCCGCCCAGGATTCCGGCTCTTGCTGGATCCGCATCGGCAGGAACGGCAGGTGCGGCACGCTCATCGCGCCAACGATCTCGGCCATCTCGGCTCCTCAGGTTGACGGGTTCATCGGGGTGGGGTCAGGCAGCCTGGATCACGCCGCCGTCGACGCAGTACTCGGAGCCGGTCACCTGACGCGACACGTCAGAGGCGAGGAAGAGAACGGCGTTGGCCACGTCTTCGGGCTCCCCGAGTTTGCCGGCGGGCAGCTTGCGGATGTCCTTGACGAAGTGCTCGATCGCCTCTTCGGTACCCATGCCCCATTCGGGCGCGACATGGCGTTCAAAGAACCCGACGAGGCCCGGCGTGCGGCTGGGCCCCGGAGAAACGGCATTGGAACGAATCGCGGGCGCGAACTCGATGGACAGGCTCTTGGAGAGGCTCAGTACCGCGGCCTTCGCTGCGCAGTAGTCCAGGAAGAAGGGGTCCGCCTGGCGCCCGGCGTCGGAGGCGATGCTGACGATCGATCCTCCACCTTGGCGCTGCATGTGCGGGATCACTGCGCGAGACGTACGCACCATGCCCATGAAGTTCATGTCAAAGGACCACCGCCACCCTTCGTCGTCGATCGACAGAAAGCCATCTGGACGATGCGCCGGTCCGCCGAGCGCGTTCACGAGCACATCGATCCGGCCGTGCTCCGCGACCGCCGCGTCAGCGAGTGCCTGAGCGGAGTGAGGGGCGAGCAGGTCCAGGCGATGAGCGGTGATGCCGTGAACATCGGCGAGCGCACCGGGGTCCAGGTCGGCGGCCACGACCTTCGCCCCCCTCCTGCCAGCGCCCGGGCGGCGGCGAGCCCGAGACCCGAGCCCGCGGCGGTGACCACCGCCACTCGATCGCGTAGGCCCAGGTCCACTAGCTCGCCTCCCCGGGACTGGGGGGCGGCGCCGCGATTGACCGGGCCCGCAGCCGGGTCCGCAGGCCGGCGATACCGCCACTGACGGTGATCCGGTCCCCCAGGACGGCGGCGACCAGAATCACGCCCGTGATCACCTGCTGCCAGTAGCTCGAGACGCCGGAGAGGCTCAATCCGTTCTGCAGGACGCCGATGAACAGGACGCCGAGGGCCGTGCCCCCCACTCCGCCCTGGCCTCCGAACAGGCTGGTGCCGCCCAAAAGTACTGAGGCGATGGCCAAGAGGGGCAGATTGGGATCCGGCTGTGGCGTCGCCGCCCCGATGCGGCCGGTGGAGATAATGCCGCCAAGCGCGGCGCATGCCCCCGAGAGCGCGTAGACGCTGATGAGGATGAGCGACGTGCGGATTCCCGACAACCGGGCGGCCACCGCGCTGCCGCCGATCGCGAAGACGTCACGTGCCCAATACGTTCGGTGCTGAACATATAAGGCGATGAGAAAGGTGACGACCATGATCCAGATGGTCGTAGGCACACCCAGAGTGTTCTCGACTCCGATGCGGTTGATGATCGATGAGTTGACGAAGTAGGACTTCGTCCCCGACCATAGGTTCACAACCCCGGTGAGCGTGATCATCGAGGCCAGCGTGACCACGAAGAACGACAGATTCAGGCTCCCGACGAGGAACCCGTTGATGAACCCCCCGATCAGTGCTCCGAACAGGATGGCCAGGAGGACGCAGGGGAGCCCGGGCACCCCGAGATTGAGCAGCTTGGCGATCAGGATCCCGCAGATCGAGGCGATCGCCCCCACCGACAGATCCGCGCCTCCCGTCAAGAGCAGGAAGGTCATACCGAGGGCGACGACCCACAGGATGGACACCCCGGAGAGCATGTTCTCGATGTTCGACTTGGTCAGGAAGTCGCTCTGGACCGCGCTGAAGTAGATGGTCAGCACGACGACGAGGAGCAGCACCGGCCGGAAGTGCCGGGTGGCGGCGAACGCCCTCGAGGCGAGACTGTCCCCACCGGAGGCGGCCGGCGATGGTCCCGAGGGTTCCTGCGGGGCGACGACTTTCGTACTCATAGGTGTCCTCCCGCGTAACGCGCGATCGTTGGTTCGTCTGCCTCGGCTGCCGTCATCGACGCGACGATCCGTCCTCGGAACATGACCAGGATGCGGTCGCAGAGCTCGATGAGCTCATCATTCTCGGAGGAGACGACGAGCAGGCCGACGCCGCTTGCCGCAACGCCACGCAGCAGCTCGTGGATCTCGGATTTGGCCGCCACATCGACTCCACGCGTAGGCTCGTCGAGCAGCAGCGCGCGCGGATCTGCCATGAGCCACTTTCCGACCGCCACCTTCTGCTGATTGCCGCCGCTGAGCGTGCTCACCAGGGCGTGGGGAGACGTCGCGCGGAGGCGCATCGTCTGGGTGATCTCCTTGACTTTGGCCTCGACCTCTCGCCCACCCGGGGCGCGGAATCGTGATCGGGTGAGCGTTGCGACCATCGTCAGGTTCTCGTTGATGCTTCTTTGCAGGACTAGTCCCTGGTTCTTGCGATCCGGCGGTAGGAAACCCAGCCCCTGCCGAATGGCGGCGCGCGGGCTGCGTGCATTGACAACCGTGCCGGCAACCGCGATCGATCCCTCGGTGACTGGTCGCAGCCCGAAGATCCCCTCCAGCAGCTCGCTCCGACCGGCTCCCACGAGGCCGGCGACGCCCACGATCTCCCCACGCCGAACCTCCAGGTCGGCGTGATACACACGGCCCGGAACCGTCATCGCTTCGACCTTGAGCGCCGGCGACTTCGTCTCCTGCGACTGCGACGAGCGTGCGGAGCGTGCGTAATCCTTCCAGGCGCCCTCTTTGCCCACCATCGCGTCGACGAGCGAGTGGGGGTCGAAGTCGCGGACCGAGCCCTCCGCGGCGGTGCTTCCGTCCCGCAGGACCGTCAGCTCGTCAACGAGATCGAAGACCTCATTGAAGCGATGAGAGACGAAGATCGTGGCCACGCCGGCGCCCTTGATCTGACGGACGGCGCGAAACAGCGCCTGGACCTCGTCGTCGGTGAGCGAGCTCGTCGGTTCGTCGAGGATCAGGACTCGCGTGTTCATCGACAGCGCGCGAGCGATTTCCACCATCTGCTTCTGGTCGGGGCGGAGGCGGTTCACGGGCCATGCCGGGTCGTAGCTCAATTCGAGCCGTTCGAGAACCTCTGCTGCGCGACGGCGCGTGGCCTTCCAATTGATGCCGCCAACCCTGCGAACCATCCGGCGACCGAGAAAGATGTTCTCGGCGATCGTCAACTCTGCTGCGAGGGCGGTCTCCTGCGAGACCATCGCGATGCCCCCGCGGAGCGCCGCGGTCGGGTTGGCGAAGCTGACCGGGAGCCCATTGATCGAAATCCGACCCTCGTCGGGTTGAAGCTGACCCGAGAGCACGCCAAGCAGAGTCGACTTGCCGGAGCCGTTCTCGCCGATGAGCCCGTGAATCACGCCCTCCCCGCTGATCTTCAGATCAGCTCCACGCAGAGCGCGGATCCCGCCGAAGCGCTTGTGGATCCCAGAGAGCTCCAGATGCGCACCGTCTCGTCGCCCGGCGACCGGATTCGGGCCCACAGTTCCGTGGGGGGACGACAGATCACCCATGGATGGACGTCGGCACAGCGCCGATGTGCACGAGGCGACGAGATCGACGGCCTGCGGCCGCCGTGGCTGCGTACGTGGTGGATGGAGCAGCGATGGCCAAACTCCACCGAGCAGAAAAGGACGGGGACATTCTGCTGGCTAGAAGGTAATTCTGCCTGCTTGGCACGCGCGCGTCAAGATTGGATCCGAGTCGGGCGTTTCGGGGCGCTCAGAGGCGCACCAGGCCACCGTCCACCATGATGGTCTGGCCGGTGATGAAGGCGGCGTCCTGCGAGGAGAGGAACGCCATCGTGCCTACGAGGTCGATGGGAGTTTCCGGCCGCTTGATGGCCTGCATGTCCGCGATGAAGGTCGCCTCCTCGGCCGGAGAGAGACCACCCGGTCCAGCCTCACGGTTCATGGTGGTGGGCGTCTGCACGAGGCTCGGTCCGATCGCGTTTACCGTGACGCCGTCGACCCCAACCTCGCTGGCCAGGCCTCTGGTGAAGCCGATCACGCCAGCCTTCGAAGCGATGTAGGGAACGCAGTGGGTGATGTTCAACCCGACCGTGTTCGACGTCATGTTGACGATGCGGCCCCATTTACGGGAACGCATCCCGGGCAGGAGGGCGCTGCAGAACAGGAACATGGCGTCGAGGTTGACCGCGAACATGCGTCGCCAGAATGCAAGATCCAACTCCTCGAAGGGGGCCATCGGGTAAATGCCCGCGTTGTTGACGAGGATGTCGCAGCGGCCAAACTCCTCCTGCACGGTCGCGGCCACCGCGTCCGCCGTGTCGGGCTCCGAGACGTCCCCGACGTGGGCGATTCCTCGCGCCCCCGTCTTTTCGATGAGAGCGATCGTCTCCGACGGCTCGGCCGTGTCGACAACCACGACGTGGGCGCCGTTTTCCGCTAGTCGCCGCGCGTAAGCCTGGCCGATGCCCTGACCCGCGCCCGTCACCACGGCGACCTTGTCTTCGTGTGATCTGGTCATTGACCCTTCCGATTTCCGTGTTGCCTGCAGCCGGACCTGCCCTCTGTGCACCCGACAGCCCGCTCAGCGTCTCGCGGGCACATTCCTGCTGACACACGAGACGGACCCGACCGGCGCAGCGAGCCCTGCCATTGCCGGAGCTCGCTGCGACAGTCTCGGTCGGCGACTACTGGACGGGAGGCAGGACTCCCTTATCACCCTCTGGGTTGGCATTCCCGCTGTTGGACTTGGTCACGAGCAGACCCCCCACCGAGACCTGCTTCGGCAGTGGCAGGTGCTGCTTGGTCACCAGGTCGTAGGCAGCGATCGCCTGAAGGCGGCCGATGGAGGTGAAGTCCGAGTTGAACGTGCCGTAGACGCGACCGGCCTGGATCTCCTTGATTGCGACAGGATCACCGTTGTCTCCGATCACCTTGATGTTGGTTTTGCCGTTGGAACGGGCGACCGCGGCGGCGGCGTCCGCCGCCTGATCGTTGTATGCGAACACGACCTGGACGTTCGGGTATTTGGCGAGAAGCGAGCTCATCGCCGTGGCTGCTCCACCTGGGGTGTCGGTCGGGGTGTCGACCTCACCGAGGTATTTCATGCCGAACTTCTGGGCCCAGTACGTGTCACGCTTGACGCCGTACTGGAGGAGCGGAACCGGGACCGCGAGGCCCAGGTTCGCGAACGAGCCACCTGGCTGTGCCTTGGCGGCGGCCTGGGCGATGCTGTACTCGCCAGCGTCGCGTCCCTGGAGGATGTCCGTGTAGCTGCCCTTGATGAGCGGGCTGCCGGCGATCGGAGGTGTGTCCTCCATCACGATCGGGATCCCGGCCTTCTTGGCAGCGGCAAACCCGGGAAGCAGGGCCGCCGGGTTCACCGGATAGACCATCATCACGTTGACGCCCTGCGAGATGAGCTCGTTGATCTGGGACGCCTGAGTGTTGGGGTTCAGCTGGCCGTCCTTGAGGATGAACGTGCCCCCGAGCTTCTGAGTTTCGGCCCTGGCGCCGTTGATGGCCGCGGCCAGCGAGGGGATCGCGGCGTACGGCGACATGTAGCCGACCTTGTAGTGGAAGCCCGGCTTCACCGTCGGCGCAGCGAGCGTGTGCGGGAGGCTCTTCTCCGGCCCTGTGTAGGGAACACCGGGGACGCTGCCACTTGATCCGCTTGAACTGCTCGTCGCGGCCGCACCGCTCGATGAGCTTGAACTGCTACTCGAGCTGCTACCACAAGCGGCCAGAGCAAGCGCCAGGGCCAGCGTCGCCCCGAGCGCCAGCCACCGACGGCGGTGCCCGCCCAGTACGTGAGTCATCCTCTCCTCCTCCTTCTGTGTAGCGAAACCGCCTTCTGGTAGCCGGAACATAATGTGGGCTGCTGGAGAAGTCAAGCGTGAAGCGGCGGCCTGCTGAGGCCTATCCGGTGCCTAACATTCATGGTGAGCGTCGCGAGGGCGCCCGGAGCTACGCTGGACTGAGAGCGGGGGCAGGCGCTCGTGCTTACGGATCCCGACGGCGCCATTCTTCCTCGCGGGCTCCCGTTGCTGAGTTCCCGCCGCAGGTGTTCATTCGGCGTTCCCGCGGGTCGCTGACCGAGCCACCTGATCGGTTGCCTGAAACGCGCGCGCCGCCTGGTTGAGAGGATGTGCGCCATGGACGAACAACACCCGGTGGCGGTTGTCACCGGTGCCGGCTCGGGCATCGGCGCCGCGGTCGCCACACGACTGCTGGACGCGGGGTTCCGGGTGGCGCTGGCCGGCCGCCGCGAAGATGCCCTGCACGAAACGGTGGCCGCGAGCTCCGCGCCGAGCGCTGCCGCGCTCGGGGTGCCGACCGACGTCACCGACCCCAATGCCGTGAAAACCCTGTTTCGCCGGGTCGTCGATGCCTGGGGCCGGCTCGACCTTCTGTTCAACAACGCCGGCGTGTTCGGCCCGCCCGGCCCGCTCGACGAGCTCGATGTGGCGCAGTGGCGCGCGGTGGTCGACACGAATCTCACCGGCAGCTTCCTCTGTGCCCAGCAGGCGTTTCGCA
>JBAPXO010000217.1:0-6548 GCA_049284255.1 Solirubrobacteraceae bacterium
GCTCCAGGCCGACGGGCACGATCACGTTCGACATCTACGGCCCGCGCAGCGCCTCCTGCACGGCACCGCCGGCGGCCTCGCGGACCGTCGGGGTCTCGGGCAACGGCCAATACCGTTCCCGACCGGCTTTCCGGCCCATGGCTGCAGGCACGTATCGCTGGGTTGTCGTCTACTCCGGGGACAGGCGCAACAAGCCCGCCGGACCGACCGCCTGCGATGTGAGCGCCGAGAGCGTCATCGTGTCCCGAGCTCATCCGGCGCTGGGCACGGTCGCGGCGCCGCTCGGGATCGTGGGAGGCGGGATCCACGACAGGGCCTTTATCCGAGGCTCGCATCCGACCGGGACTATTGCGTTCGCGCTGTACGGCCCCGGCAACAACGCGTGCTCGTCACCGGCAGCGTTCCGCGCCGAGCAGCGCGTCATCGGCAGCGGCGTCTACGTGTCTCCGACGTTCTCCCCTCAGCGCGCGGGCGTCTACCGCTGGGTTGCTTCCTACTCGGGCGACCGCAACAACGTTCCCACCGCGACGCGCTGCGGTGCGAGGCACGAGACAGCCGTCGTCGTTCGCGCCCGGCCGCGACTCTCGACGTCGGCAGCCGCGTCGGCCAAGGCGGGCTCCTCGCGCCGAGGCAGAGCCGCGGGACTGACCATCCACGACACCGCGACCCTCAGCGGCGGGGCCCAGCCAAGCGGCGAGATCAGGTTCGCGCTCTACGGACCCGATGACAAAGGCTGCTCAGGGCCTCCCATCTTCACGACGGCGACAGCCGTCACCGGGGACGGCACCTACAACTCCGAGCCGTTTACCGCCACCGTGACGGGCACCTACCGATGGGTCGCGGCTTACTCGGGTGACGCCAACAACGCGGGCACGCGTCCAACGGGCTGCGACGAGCCGGCTGAACGAATCCACGTAAAGCTTCCGGCGCAACCCCAGCTCGCGTCCTCGGCTTCGGACGCCGTGACGCTCGGCGGCGCCGTCTTCGACACCGCGCACCTGAGTGAGGGCTCGACGCCGACCGGACGCATCACGTTCCGTCTCTACGGTGCCAACGACAGCCGTTGTGCGGGCCCGGCGGTATTCACCTCGACGGTGGTTGTCGCCGGCAACGACGACTACCGCTCCGGCTCGTTCACCCCGGTCGATCCCGGCTCCTATCGCTGGGTAGTCAGATACTCGGGCGACCGCCACAACAAGGCGGCCGGCCCCACTGGCTGCGGGGATCTCAGCGAGGCTGTGGTCGTACGACCGGCGGACGCTCACCCCGTGACGGTCACCTTCTCCACCACTGCGTCGCCGCCGGCGCTCGGCGCGCCGATGTCTGACGTCGCGCACCTGAGCGACGGCGTGAATCCTGGTGGCACGATCACCTTCGAGCTCTTCGGTCCTGGCGAAGAGAGCTGCGCCGGGCCACCGGTGTTCACCTCGACGGTTGCCGTCGACGGAAACGACGACTACCGGTCGGCAGACTTCATCGCCCCTCTGGCCGGCGTCTACCGCTGGGTGGCCAGCTACTCCGGTGACGCCAACAACAACGGCGCCGGACCAACCGTCTGCGGCGAGAGTGCGGAGACCGCCACCGTGGGACTCATACCCCATGTCGTCCCCGACCCCGATCCACACCCACCGCCGCCAAAGCCCAAGCCGAAGCCGAAGCCAAAACCGAAGCAAAAGCCCAAGCCTCGCCCCAACATCGGACCGTCATCGGGCCTTGGATGACGTCGCCCCGCACGCGGGGAAGCTGCCGGAATGAACGGAGAGGGCGGGATTCGAACCCGCGATAGAGGTTTCCCCCCATACTCGCTTAGCAGGCGAGTGCCTTCAGCCACTCGGCCACCTCTCCCAAGCGCTTGGCGGGAGTTTAGAGCAGCCCTCGGGGTCAGCGCGTGTCACGCGCTCGCAGCTAGCATCGGGCCGATGGGCCCCTGGAGGGGTGGCAGAGTGGTCGAATGCGCCAGTCTTGAAAACTGGAGTCCGGGCAACCGGACCGCGGGTTCGAATCCCGCCCCCTCCGTCGCTCCGCTCGGTGTCGACGACCCTGCGGGCTGAGCGTCAAACTCACTCCGCGGCTTGTCAGGTGCGCGTACTGAGGTCAAAGCCCCGCGCCGCGGCGTCCGCGAACAGGACCTGACTGGCGAGCGCCGAGAGCCGCTCGCGCTCGGTGTCGGAAAGGCCGCTGGTAAGCGCCATCACCTGGCGCCCGACTTCGCGGCCGAGCGTCTGAGCAAGCCCCCGACCCTCGCCGGTCAGCTGCACGTGAACGGCCCGACGGTCTTCGGAGCTGGCGACGCGTCGAACGAGACCGCGGCGTTCGGCGCGGTCGATGAGCCCTGTGACACTGGATTTCTCAAGGCTCAAGAAGTTTGAGAGCTCGAGCATGCCGGGCTCGCGATCCCTCAGGACACCGAGCAGCCGCGTCTGCGTAACCGATAGGTCGTAGCGGGAGGCGACCGAGCTCAGGACATGCTGGAGCAGGAAGGAGAGCTGGACGAGGCTGTCGACGATCCCGAGGTCCTCGGATCTGACTGCCGTTGCGCGAGATCGACGTCGCGGGGTGCTCATGGCGTGCGAGTCTACTTGACTTTAGTACGTGGCACCAACTATATTGGTTCGTAGAACGTACTAATGCGGAAACCGAGGTTCCGATGCACGCCGCCGTTGTCCATTCCTTCGATCGCCCTCCTCGCTACGAAGCCTGGGATGCCCCTGAACCGTCGGGTCCGCGAGACGTGGCGATCGATGTCCTCGCGGCGGGCTTGCATCCACGGGTCCGCTCTGGAGCTTCGGGTCGGCATTACACGAGCACCGGCGCCCTCCCGCTCGTTCCCGGCGTCGACGGCGTCGGACGCTTGCCCGACGGCCAGCGCGTCTACTTCATCACGCTGGACTCAGAGCACGGCTCGATGGCCGACCGCACGGTGGTTAGCCGCGACCGCTGTGTTCTCCTGCCCGACGGCGCCGACGCCGCGACGGTGGCCGCCGCGATGAACCCGGCTATGTCCTCCTGGATTGGGCTGCGGCTGCGCGCAGACCTGAAACCCGATCAGAACGTGCTCGTGCTCGGCGCGACTGGGAACGCCGGGCAGATGGCGGTCCAGATCGCCAAGCGGCTTGGCGCCGCCCGAGTGATCGGCGTCGGTCGCGACCCCGACCGTCTAGCAGCTCTGGGCGATCACGGCGCCGACGCGGTGGTGTCGCTCGCCGGCGAGCGCGAGGACGTGCTCTCGGCGGTGGGCGAGGCAGCGAACGACGTGGACGTCGTCATCGATTACCTGTGGGGAGAGCCCAGCGAGACGGTGATGGCCGGACTCCTGAACCACCGGACGGCTTCCGATCGACCGTTGACGTGGATCGAGATCGGAGCCATCGCCGGACCCGAGCTCAAGCTGCCGTCGGCCGCTCTGCGTTCCAACGACCTCCGGATTCTCGGCAGCGGCCAAGGCTCTATCTCGGTCGCCCGAATCCTCTCCGAGATGACCGGCCTGATCGCCGAGCTGACCTCCGGGTCGCTGAGCGTGACCCCCCTAACCCGCCCGCTCGCGGACGTCGAGAGGGCGTGGAACGCTCCGACCGAACCCGGTCAGCGCGTGGTCTTCGTTCCGTAAAGGGCCCGGCTTGCCGACGGTCGCCGCGGGCGTGTGCCGGCCGGGTTCAGCCCTTCTTAGGAGCGGTGCCGAAGACGTGATCCCAGAACGGGGCGCTGACGCCGTAGCCGCGCTCGTGGTCCTGGAAGTGATGGCGCATGTGGAGTTCGCGCAGCCGCCGACCCAGAGTCGTCTTGGGCCGGTGGTGGTGCACGTGGTAGTGGAGCATGTCGTAGTACAGGTAGCCCGCCATGAACGCTGCCCCGAAGGGCAGGAAGGCGGGACTCCCGAGCACCAGGTAGAACCCGTAGATGAACAGCGCCGAGAGAGGAATGCTCACCGACGGAGGCATCACGAGGCGCATCGGGTCATTGGGGTGGTCGTGGTGGACCCCGTGGATGATCCAGTGCAGGCGCGCGCCGATGCCCTTCTCAGGCTCGAAGTGGAACACCAGCCGGTGCAGCCAGTACTCGGTGAGCGTCCAGAACAGGTAGCCGCCGATCAGCCACACCACGGTCATCGCCCCGGCGCCGTGGATGAAACCCTCGACCAGCATGACCACGATCACCGGGACGAAGATGATCGGCGGCACGCTGGGGTGCACGCGTGAAAGCTTGTCGAGCAGGTCCGAATCGAACATGCGCGGCGAGGCGCGCAGCGCATCGCTGCGGCTCAGACCATCGAGCTCGGATGCGCGTTCGGTCGCCATGGACCCGATTTTAGCTCGCCGTCGGCCGACGCCGAGGGATTGGCCCGTTCCCCGCGCGCCGGGTGCGATGCTGAACACCTGATGGCGAAGCCTCCCACTTCGCGCTGGTGGCAGATCCGCACGGCCCAGAACCTGAAGCCCGCCACCTACCGCTGTCCGCTATGCGGGGAGCGTCTGCCGTCGATGAGCCCGCACATGCTGATCGTCCCCGAGGGGGACCCCAGCCGGCGCCGGCACGCCCACACGTCATGTGTTCTAAAGGCGCGGCGGCGCGGCGGCCTGCCGAGCCGGCAGGAGTGGCTGCGCAGCCAGCGGTCCGCCGACACCGGGCCAGACGACGGACGATGGTCGCGACTTCGCGCACGGCTGCGAGGCCAAGGCCCCGCCCGATAGGCTGCCAGCGACGATGGCCGGCCAGCTCTCACTCGGACTCAGCCTCGGCTACTGGGGGGGCGGTCCGCCACCCGGGGCCCAGGAGGCGGTGCTCGAGGCCGATCGCCTGGGTTTTGACTCGGTGTGGACCGCTGAGGCCTACGGCTCGGACGCTTTGATGCCGCTGGCATGGTGGGGGGCACGCACCGAGCAGATCAAGCTCGGCACGGCGATCGCCCAGATCTCCGCACGCACCCCGGCGGCCACGGCGATGGCGGCGATGACCCTGGATCACCTCAGCGGCGGGCGGATGATCCTCGGCCTCGGTGTCTCGGGCCCCCAGGTCGTCGAGGGGTGGTATGGCCAGCCGTTCGCCAAGCCGCTGGCGCGGATGCGTGAGTACATCGGGATCCTGCGCGACATATGGGCGCGCGAGGGCCCGGTCACCAACGACGGCCCTCACTACCCGCTGCCCCTCCCCGACGGGACCGGCCTGGGCAAGCCGCTGAAGTCAAGCATCCACCCGCTGCGCTCGGACATCCCGATCTACCTCGCCGCGGAGGGGCCGAAGAACATCGCGATGGGCGCCGAGCTGTGCGATGGCTGGCTGGCGCTCTTCTACTCGCCCTATCACGACGACTTCTACGGCGCTGCCCTCGACGAAGGTTTCGGCCGCCCGGGCGCGCGCCGCAGTCGCGAGGACTTCGAGGTCGCGGCCTCGGTTCCGGTGATCATCACCGACGACATCGAGGGCGCGGCCGACGCCATGCGGCCGATGTACGCGCTCTACTTCGGGGGCATGGGAGCCCGCGGGACCAACTTCCACGCCGACGTGGCAATCCGAATGGGCTATGAGGCCGAGGTCGAGAAGATCCAGGAGCTTTACCTCGGTGGCAAGAAGCAGGAGGCGGCGGCCGCCGTCCCCACCAAGCTCGTCGAGCAGCTGACGTTGATCGGTCCCAAGGACAAGATCCGCCACGACCTCGAGGTGTGGCGCGACTCGATCGTCACCACGCTCCTGGTGGGCGGCGACGCGGCCACGCTGCGCGCGGTTGCCGAGATCGTCCTCGGCTGACGCCGGCCGAGGGGCGCGGCGACGACGGGCTAGCGCGCGGGCTCGGCCGCGCCCACCATCTCTCCATCGGAGATGAACGTCGGCTCGGAGGCCGACAGCTGGTCCTGGCCGTTTATCTGCGTCCCCGGAGGTGCGGGCACGGGGCCATCGAGCAGCGGGTCGGCGGTCTCCTGCATCCAGCGCTCCAGGCGCCCGCGCAGGTCGGCGGCGACCGCCGCGTAGTCGGGATCGTCGATGATGTTCCGACCCTCGCCGGGGTTGAAGAACAGGTCGTGGAGCGATTCGCGAGCAACCCGGCGCTTGCCCCACCCCCGAGCCAGGTAGGCGTCCTTGCTGGCGCTGTCGTCGCAGTTGGCGAGCACGGGGTAGGGGTAGTCGTCAAATCGCCGCACGTACTTGAAGCGTTCGGTGCGGATCGCCCGCTGCGGCTCGTAGGCGGCGTGGTAGGTGAGCTCGGAGAAGATCTCGGCACGGGATCCGGGGGGCTCGGCGCCCGACACCAGGCCGACCAGCGAGCGGCCCTGCAGCCAGGACGGGGGATCGATCTCGGCGACCTCGCAGATGGTCGGGAAGATGTCGATCTGGGAGACGAGCTCGTCGTGGGCGGCTCCGGGCGGCAACCCCGGACCGCGCATGATCAGCATCACCCCGATGCCACGGTCAAGCAGGCTCGCCTTGGCCGTCGGGAAGGCCAAGCCGTGGTCAGTGGTACAGATGACCAGGGTGTTGCGGTCAAGCCCGGTCTCGTGCAGGGCGTTGAGGACCGAGCCGATTCCGTGATCAAGTGTGCGCGCGCTCGCCTTGTA
>JBAPXO010000218.1:0-4895 GCA_049284255.1 Solirubrobacteraceae bacterium
GGATCTTGCCCTCGTACTCCTCGTCGCCCTCCAGCGCCTTGAGCGCCGACCCGACCACGAACGGGATGTCATCACCAGGGAACTCGTACTCGGACAGCAGGTCGCGGATCTCGACCTCGACGAGCTCCAGGAGCTCGGGGTCGTCGACCATGTCAGCCTTGTTGAGGAACACGACGATGTACGGCACGCCAACCTGACGGGCGAGCAGGATGTGCTCACGCGTCTGGGGCATGGCGCCGTCCGCCGCCGAGACCACCAGGATCGCGCCATCCATCTGGGCAGCGCCGGTGATCATGTTCTTGACGTAGTCAGCGTGACCCGGGCAGTCGACGTGGGCGTAATGGCGATTGGCGGTCTCGTACTCGACGTGCGACGTTGCAATCGTTATGCCGCGGGCCTTCTCCTCAGGAGCGTTGTCGATCGAATCGAACGACCGCACCTCGGTGCCATCGCCGAACCTGTCATGGAGCACCTTGGTGATGGCCGCGGTCAGCGTCGTCTTGCCATGGTCGATGTGACCGATGGTGCCGACGTTCACATGGGGCTTATCGCGCTCAAACTTGGCCTTCGCCACTTTGGTTTCGCTCCTTCTTCTTTCGTAATCTTGTTCGTCGCGCGGACGAACCTATTCAGGATATAAGTTTTCCGTCCACCACTGATGCTAGACGCCGCAGTGGCCTGGTCCCATTGGCCGCGTCAGGCGGCTTCCTGCTCGCCACCAACCACCTTCTCAGCAATGTTGGGCGGGACCTCCTCGTACCGATCGAACTGCATCGTGTACGTCGCCCGGCCCTGGGTTGCGGACCGCATATCAGTGGCGTATCCGAACATCTCGGCGAGAGGCACGTGGGCGGTGATCACCTGGGCGTTACCGCGCTGCTCCATCCCGTTGATCTGGCCGCGCCGTCGGTTGAGGTCGCCGATGACGTCTCCCATGAACTCCTCGGGAGTCACGACCTCGACCGCGAAGACCGGCTCGAGCAGGACCGGCTTGGCCCGGGCGACCGCCGCCTTCAGCGCCAGCGAGCCGGCGACGCGGAACGCGATCTCCGAGGTGTCGGTGTCGTGGTATTTGCCGTCGGTGAGCGTGACCCGGACGTCCACCAGCGGGAAGCCGGCGCGCGGTCCGTTGTCCATCGCATCCTCGACGCCCTTCTCGACGGCGGGGATGAACTCGGTCGGGACCGAGCCACCCTTGACCTTGTTGATGAAGTCAAAGCCCTCGCCGGGAGCCGGCTCGACGTCGATGTAGACGATCCCGTACTGACCCGAGCCGCCGGTCTGGCGCACGAAGCGGCCTTCGACCTTCTGGGCGGTGCCTCTAATCGTCTCCCGGTATGAGACCTGCGGACGGCCGACGTTGGCGTCGACTTTGAATTCCCTCATCATCCGGTCGACCAGGATCTCGAGATGCAGCTCGCCCATGCCGGAGATCTCGGTCTGCCCGGTCTCTTCGTTGGTCTGGACCTGGAAGGTGGGGTCCTCCTCGGCCAGGCGGCCGAGCGCAGTCGACATCTTCTCCTGGTCGGCCTTGGTCTTGGGCTCGATCGCGACCTTGATGACCGGCTCGGGGAACGTGATCGTCTCGAGCTTGATCGGCTTGTCGGGCGCGGCCAGCGTGTCGCCGGTGACCACCTGCTTGATGCCGACTCCGGCCGCGATGTCGCCGGCGTAGACCTCCTCGAGCTCCTCGCGGTCGTTGGCGTGCATCATCAGGATGCGCCCGACGCGCTCGGTCCGCCCGGTGCTCACGTTGAGCACGCGGCCGCCGGCCGAGAGCTTCCCGGAATAGACGCGGAAGTAGGTGAGCTTGCCCACGTAGGGGTCGGCCATGATCTTGAAGGCCAGCGCCGCGAACGGCTGATCATCGGCGGCCTCGCGGCGCGCCGGAACTCCGCCATTCTCCGAGCCCTTCTCGGGCTCCAGGCCCTCGATCGCCGGGACGTCCAGCGGGCTGGGCAGGTAGTCGATGACGGCGTCGAGCAGCGGCTGCACGCCCTTGTTCTTGAAGCTCGAGCCACACAGGACGGGAGTCATCTCGATGCTGAGCGTCGCCTTGCGGATCGCGGCCTTCAGCCGCGGGACCGGGATCTCCTCGTCCTCGAGAATCATCTCGAGGAGCTCGTCGTCGTACTGGGAGACCTCTTCGAGGAGGTGCTCGCGAGCCTCGGCCGCGCGCTCCGCCTGATCGGCCGGGATGTCGACGACCTCCTGCTCCTTGCCGAGCTCGTCCTTGTAGATGACGGCGACGTTCTCGACCAGGTCGATGATGCCCTGGAAATCGGCCTCGGCCCCGATCGGCAGCTGGATCGGCACCGGATGGGCTCCGAGGCGGTCGACCATCGTCTGTACGCCCTGGGCGAAGTTGGCGCCGATGCGATCCATCTTGTTGATGTAGGCGATCCGCGGCACGTTGTACTTGTCGGCCTGGCGCCACACCGTCTCGGACTGGGGCTCGACGCCGGCTACCGAGTCAAACAGCGCGATCGCCCCATCGAGCACGCGCAGCGAGCGCTCCACCTCGACGGTGAAGTCGACGTGACCCGGCGTGTCGATGATGTTGATCCGGTGCCCGTTCCACGTTGCCGTGGTGGCGGCCGAGGTGATCGTGATGCCGCGCTCCTGCTCCTGCTCCATCCAGTCCATGACCGCGGCGCCCTCGTGGACCTCCCCGATCTTGTAGGTCCGACCGGTGTAATAGAGGATGCGCTCGGTCGTCGTCGTCTTACCGGCGTCGATGTGCGCCATGATCCCTATGTTGCGTGTGTTGTCGAGACTGAACTTGCGTGCCATGAATCAGATCTGTTCGAAGCTTGTAGGTGCGGGTGGTGACGGGGCCGTTCTTGCCGGTCGCGGTCATGAAAAAGGGCCCAGTGGGCCCGATCACGACGCGCTTGTCGGCTGCGGGCAACTATCTATCGAGTCGTTGTCTCCATTGAGCGGATCCTCTGTGCTCGGGAGCGAGCACAGATGAACGCGTCCCGACCCGAGGCGGACACCGAATATAGCAGAGGCCCGGGTGTCTCCAAGGGCGTTTTCGGGCGTCACAGACGGGCTCCGGAGGACCGCTGGCAGCGTCGCTTCGAGCTTCATCGAAACGCCGTTCTGGCCACCGGCCTGCTCGGCGCGGTGCTGCTCGTGCTCGCCGAATTCACCCCGCTGCTGCATGTACACACCACCGCCCATATCGACGTTCGAACGGTCTACACGGGCGCGCACAACTCCTACGCGCTGATCCCGGTGGCCATAGTCGCGGCCATCCTGGCGTTCAGCACCTGGTCCTCGGGCAGTCGGCTGGCCCTGCTGGCGATCGGTGCCCTCGGGTTGCTTACGCTCGGAATCGCACTCTTGGGCGATCTCCCGGACGCCCATACCAGTGGGCTCGTGCGCACCGCTTCTGGCTTGGAGGGCGCGAGCTCGAGCGTCGGTCTCGGGCTCTACCTGGAGACCTTGGGCGCCGTCGTGCTCATCATCACCGCAGCGGGCGGGATGCTGCTGGAGCCGATCGCCACCGCTCCGAGACCGCCGGACGCGCGCTCAAGCTCATCTCGCACAAGGTCCGCTTCCTGACCTCCCAGCAAGAATCAATCAACCGTCAACAAATCGGCGGTTACATTTATTGAACGCGAGGGTTGTCCTACCGCAGCCCCCGGTCCCGTGCGGTAGGCAGCCCTCGCGTTTCTTTGCTCTGACGCCTCTTGTCAAGGCCGGAGCTTGATCGTGGGTTGCCAGCTGATTCCCGCGGTTCGCCCGTTATCGGTGGTGCCGGAATCACCGTCGAAGCCGTAGGCGTCGATCATCGCCTCGCGCTTGGTGCGATGCGTTCCCAGGTTCACCACGTCCAGGTAGTCCCCGCCCCCGTTGGCCGACGGGTCGTCGACCGGATGCACGCAGGCGATCTTGCCACCGTCCGGGGAGTACGTCGGGTCCTCGCAGCTCGCCTTGGTGATCACGTGCGATCCGCGGCCGCTGAGCGCGACGGAGTCAAGTCCGTTGTTGTTGCCCTCGTAGGCGACCCGCTCGCTGTTGGGCGAGCAGGTCGGCGAGTATCCACCGTGGGGGGTGAGGCGCCTGGTCGAGCCCCGGCGCGTCAGTAGGTAGATGTTGGCGCCGCGCTCGAAGGCGATCGCCCCATTCCCACAGGGCGCCGGGGCCGAACCGCCGGTGAAGGTGAGTTGCTTGAGGCCACTGCCGGCCACGCCCACGCTGTACAGATTCGTCTTCGTGCCCCCGGCCGATCGCCCGGCGAACACAATCCGCTTGCCCGAGGGCAGAAACGCCGGCTCCTGGTCGTCGGCGGTAAGAGCCGGCAGCTCACTCGAGATGCCCCCGGTCGAGTTGAGCAACGTCAGCCTCCCCGCCCGCCCGACGCCGTTGAACCCGTCCTTGACGGCGTACCGGCTAACCACGATCGACAGACCGTCGGGCGCATAGCTCGGGGCGCCCCACAGACAGGTCAGGTCCCCCGACTCGTTGTCGTTGTCGCACGAGGCGAGCGTCGCGCGACCGGCCTGCACGACATCGGACTCCGTGTACGGCGCGCCCCCCTCGGTGTCCTGGCTTGAGAACGACTCAAACGCGATCGCACCGTTGTGACCGGGATATTCGGCCCACGCACGCCCGCACAGGGTCAGCGTCGCAGCCAACACCACCAAGATCGCGACCAGAGCTCGCGCGCCAGCCCTTCCGGCCTGTCCCTGTTCGCCCACTCGCCCCATTCGCCCCCTTGCTCTTAGCCGGATGCCGACTCTAACCCAGCCACCTCCAACCACCGGTTAGGCAACGGTTGAGACCGTCGCTTCGTGCCGACACCAGAAGCAGAGAGCGTTTACCAACGGTCGCTGGTAGACCGGTCCGGCGACGAATCGGTGCGTGGCCGGCGAGCGAAAACCAAG
>JBAPXO010000219.1:0-9722 GCA_049284255.1 Solirubrobacteraceae bacterium
GGGCCGCGCTGCTCCTTTCACGCAGCTCCGGTCGTCTCGACGCCGCCGGCAACGTCGGCCGCGGCTTCCGCTCCGGGTTCCCCGAGTACCGAAGCAGCAGCGACGATCTCATGGCCGCAGCGGCGACGATGCAGAAGTCAGCGCTGGGGAACGTGATGGCCCCACACTCGCAGTGCCACCAGCGGGAGCAAGCGTCTCCCTACCATGGCGGTCGGTCTTCCGATGTCGGCGTCGGATTGATCGGGTCTCGTTGTGGAAGCTCGAATCCGGGTAGGGAACAGGCGGCGTTGAGGTGTCAGGCGGGGGGGCGCTCTTTCCCGGCGCACCAGATGCGTTGGATCTGGCGTGTCGCGGTGATGTCGTTGATGGTCGCCGCCGATCAGCACCAGGTCGGCTCGATGCCCCGGCTCAATGACGCCGCGGTCGGTGAGACCGAAGTACCGCGCCGGCAGTGAGGGGCGGCGCGTAGGGCGTCAACGGTGGACAGGCCGGCGTCGACGAGCAACTCCAGTTCGTGGTGAAGGCTCTCGCCGTGCGAGATCACCGCTGGAGCCCCGTTGGCGTGGTTGGCGTCGGTCCCGGCGAGGATCGGCACGCCCGCCTCATAAAAGCGGCGACGGTTGCTCGCGCCGGCGCGTAGGTGGACCCGGGGGGATGGGCCTGCTCGATGATGCCTTTCCCCATCGTCAGGGTGGGGACCGAGATGCGGTTCTCGGTGACCATCCGCGCGACCGCGGCCTTATCTAGGGCCTTATCGAGGGGGGTGTGGGTGACCACGTCGATCTGCGCCTCCTGAGCCATGGCGATGTCAGCGAAAGTGGCGGCGTGGGCGATGGTCAGCTTGCCGCGCTCGTGGGCGGCGGCGACGATCGCGTTCAGCGTCGGCTGATCAAAACCGTCCTGGTCGGTGATGATCTTGATGTAGTCCGCTCCTTCAGCGATCCAGTTGCTGACGAAATCGGAGGCCTGGTCAGGGCCGGCTACCTGCGATTCGGGAGGAGCGTGAAGCATCCGCGCGTGGGCGCTGCCCGGCGCGACCGCCGGCTTGCCACCACTACGGATGTCAGTCAGAGCGTGTAGACCGCGCAGCTCGTTGACGACCGACCACGGCGTGCCCATGTCCAGCGCGGTCGTCACCCCGAAGGCGGTCAGCTGCTCCAGGTCCGCCCGTCCATACAGGTGGACGTGGGCGTCAATCAACCCCGGCAGCAGCACGCCACCATCGCCGTCGATCGCCCGGGGCGTCCGCCGGATCGCTGCCGATCACATCGCCGTCGATCACGATCGTGGCGGGCTCCCGCAACCGCCCGCCGTCGAATACCCGGACGTGGGTCAGAGCGGTCTTGCTGCCGTTGCTCGCCGCAGTGGGGTGCGGTTCGGTGCTCATGTTGTCCTCCAACTCGCGCAACTGGGAGCGGCTGACTGCTCGCTAAATCAAATTGCTCTCATTGACCGTGGACGTCGACGCCGGCATCGTTCATGTCCCGCAGTCGCTGTTCGCCGATATCGGCCAGCTTCTGGGCAAGTGGACCCTCGGTGGCGTGATCGACCCCGTCCTCCTTCGGGGTCGGCACCTGAGCCCACGCCTCCACGACCCCCGGCGTCACGACGTGCTCCTCTAACGCGACGATCTTCATACGGGCTCCCCCGCTTGACGATTTACCGGACTCGCCGGCCGGCGTCTTACGCTAGCGCCGGCGGCGGGGCACAACGCTCGGCGCTCCGGCTGCATCCCGACTACACCGGGGGTCGCATCGCCCCGGATCTCGTGCTCGGGCAGGAGACAGGGACCTACGAGAGCATCGATGCAGGTCTCGGCGCCCGGGAAACTCTCGCTCGCGCAACCTGCGAACAGGTCCGCTTTCGACGGCACCGAAGTGTCGATTCGAGCTAACACCCGCTCGCGGAAACGACTGTTTCACGCACGACCGGCCGTGTCGCCGATGCCAACGGCCGTCCGGCTGGCTGCTGCTCTGGGTCGGCGATCGCCTAAAGCAGAAGCCGCGACCTGGTCGCCGGGTTGGCGACGATCCAGAAGTCTGGCCGGCGCGACGGCGGCTGCCCCTAATTGCCGTGAGCGGCAGTCTCGCCAGCCGCAGCGTTGCCAGGATCCGCGCGGTTGCGTGAGCCGGCGGGCTCCGGGTTTCGGGCGCTGAGCGGTGCGGCGCTGCATACGCAAAGGTTGGGCTCAACGATGGAAAGAAGCGCTTCTGCGTCTCGTTTAGGGCGGCAGCGACATTGACGTCGGCCGCCGCTTGTGAAAACCCTGGCGGAGCTGCGGTCTCGCAGCGGACGAGGCGCTAAGTGTCGAGATTCCTCGACGGCAGCGGTGAGAACGCGCTTCGTGCGGCATCGTTCTCGTGGCCAAGCAGTCATCTCACGGCGCGGAAGCGACGGCTAGCGAGATTGGTCCACCGCGGGCGTGTTAGGCGTTGCGTACGACGGGCAAGACGCTTCGCGAGATGCGCGCCTCGCCGTCGTCGAGCCGGGTGCGAAGGGTTTCTTCAATGGCGCCGAACGAACGAGCAGACGAGATAGCCCCTGCCTGCCGGTGAACGGATCATACGGCGCTCTCGAGCCGGGAGGGGCAGCTCACGGACCTGTTGGCCGCGGAGCTCGGGATTGGCTCGGCGCGTGCGCAACACCTCGTCCAGCGTCGGTTGTGGTCTGGGCGGTAGTCATGGGTGGGCTTGGATGCGTGAGATGCTGTTCGTGGTCTGGCTTGTAGCCCAGATCGTCGTGCCGGCGGGAGCGATTGCGTAGGCGGCGGCGTAGTTAGAGCTGCTGCTCGTGGGGGGGGCGATGCGGATTGGCGCTCCCGCGGTTTTGCCGGTTTGTTCATCGATCCGGGTGATCGTGCCGTCGGTTTCGTTGGCGATGAAGACGTAGCTGTCGGTGGCGCCGAGGTAGAACGCGCCGCCGGAAGGGGTGTGGACGGGCCGGCCGATCCGTTTCAAGGTGCTCGGGTTCAGACGCAGGACGGTCGCATTGGCGTTATCGATGACCCATATGCTGCCGCCTGCGAGGACGATCCCTATCGGGAAGCCGCCGATGTGAACGCGGGTGATCGTGCGGGTCGTGGGGTCGATCCGCAGCACGTCGCCGTCGTCGGACGCGCTGGCCCACAGGTATCCGTCGCCCCATGCGAGTCCGTACACGCGGGTTCGGGTGAGCGCCAGTGGGGGGGCGATCGGCGCGAGCGTGGTCGGGTCAAGCTCGTGGAGCGTGGCGGGCCCGACCTGGGCGACCCACAGCGCGCCGCCGCCGACGGCCATCGGCCCCGATGCCGCGTCGGCGCGTCTGCGAGCCAGCACGCGGCCCGTTTGCCAGTCGACCGCGAGCAGCTCCCCGGGCCAGGTGCAGTCAGACGTCGCGTGCTCGCAGCTATCACGGGTGCCTGCGTAGCCGGGGTTAGCGATCACACGGTCCCCGTAACGGACCAGATAGTTTTCCCCTCCGGGCAGTTGCACTGTTCGCTGCACATTGCCGGTGGCGAGATCGATGCGCAGCAGCTGACCGGTCGGAGTCAGGTTCGGGTTTGCGTACGATCGGAATGTCGAGACCCAAAGGGCGTTGGGACCGGCGACGGCGAAGTCGGGGCGCCCGGGGAGGTGCAGGGTCGCGGTCAGCCCGCGGGTGGTTGCTCTCTCGCCGTGGCCGCCGATTGCGAGCAGTACCGACCCGGCTGCGGCGACCACCAGCGACGCGACGACGACTGCTGCACGCAGGCGCCGCCGCCGGCCGGCGGGATCGAGTGGGGCTGTCACCGCACTGATCATGATCTCGCTGGTCGTGGTGTCCAATAGGCCGGTGTGAGCAGTGCAGTCAGCGCCGCGGCCTCGCTCAAGACGTGCCCGGCTGCAACATGAACTTGAAGATCTCGTATCCGGTCGTGTTCTTCAGGTGCAGCGTCCCTTGGGCGCCCGCGTACTTGCCGGTGCCGCCGGTGATCGCGAGGTCGGCGGGTTGTGGCGTGCCTGCCGAGCTGATCCCAACGACGCCTTGTCCCGTGAGGCTGCCTCCTGGCAGGACTGCGGTGGCGACACAGTTCGCAAGGCCTTGGCGGCTGTCGATGATCCGGGTGAACGTGCACGTCCCGGAGTCGTGCCCGATGATCGGATAGCCACCTTTGCGCTTGTGCGTCACCGTCAGCTGGTCGTTGACGATCGTCTCGTCCCCCTGTGAGAGCAGCCTCGGGTTGGTTCCCGGTACCGCGATGAAGGGGCCGCCGATCGGGAACGCGTACACCGTGAGCGCCTGCGCTCTGTGACTCTGCGACGGTGCGAGTGCGTCGGCGGCGGCCGCACCCACCGCGCTCAGGCTTAGGGCGGCCGCGACCGCGGCCACCAGACGCCGGTGCCGGCCGGCGGGATTGAGCTGTGCTGTCACTGCTGTCATGATGGCCCTCGCTGTTGGTGGTGTCCACAGGTTGTGCGAGCAAAGCAGTCAGCGCCGCCGACCGCGTCGGGGACATCCCTGAGATCGCCGTGATTCCAGGGAAAACCCTGAGGCGCTCGCGTCCGCATGTGGGACGATGCGCTCGTGCCAATCCGTGTGCTGATCGTCGATGACCACTCGGACTTCCGGGCGATCGCGCGTGAGCTGCTGGAGGATGCGGGTTACGTCGTGGCCGGCGAGGCTGGAGGGGTGTCCGGGGCGCTCGCGGCGGTCGCGGTGCAGGCGCCCGACGTCGTGCTGCTCGACGTGCAGCTTCCCGACGGGAACGGGTTTGAGCTCGCTTCGCAGTTGTCAGATGATCCGGACGGGCCGGTGGTGGTGTTGGTGTCCTCTCGCGACGCTGAGGATTACGGGCGCCGCGTCGCCCGCTGCGGCGCGCGCGGGTTTCTGTCCAAGTCGCGGCTATCGGCGGCGACGCTGGCGAGCGTGCTGCAATGATCTCCCGAGCCGCGTCGCCGCCGCAGCCCTCGACGTCGGCTTGGCGCGACCCGATCTTCGTGCTGCCGCTCGCGGTCGCCGCTGGGTTGGCGGTCGGCCGGGCGGGGTTGCATGCCGGGATCTCCGGCGGCCGCGTTGCCGTCGATCTCGCCTTGTGCTGGGGCTTCGTCGCCGCCTCGCTGGTCGCCTTACAGCGCGCGCGCTGGCGGCGCCCCCGGTTGCTGCTCGCGCTGGCCGGCATCGCGTTGCTCGTCGGCGACCTGCAGTGGTCAAGCGCATCCGGTCTGTGGACGATCGGAGTCGCGCTCGAGTGGGTTTGGCTGGGGGTGATCGTCCAGCTGGTGCTGACGTTCCCCGACGGGCGACCGTGGTCGCCGCTGGCGCAGACGACGATCGTAGGTGGCTATCTCGCCGGTGCGCTGGGCGGACTCGCTTCGATGCTAGTCGCCACCGACCCCCGAGACGTGCTATCGGTCATTGCCAGCCAGAGCACCAACGACACGATCGGTCGGGCGCGGGCGTGGCTGGGCTTCGCCGTCGTGCTGTCGATGCTGGTGCTGATCGCCTGGCGCTTGCTGTCGTTGCGCGGAGCGGCCAGGCGGGCGCAGGCGCCGCTGCTGCTGGGCGCAGCCCTGGCGCTACCGCTGATGGCGGTGACGCTCGCGCAGCAGACACTGACCAGCCAAGACACCTCCACGGCCGGCGACACGGTCGCGCGAGCCCTGATGGGCCTGATCCCGCTCGGATTTCTCGCCGGGATCGCCTGGGCGCGGTTGCGCCGCACCCAGGCCACCGATCTCGTCGTCGAGCTCCGCAGCACCGACGCCCCGACGATGCGCGACCGGCTCGCGCGCGCACTCGGCGATCCCTCGCTGGAGGTCGCCTACCGGCTCGGCGACGGACGCTACATCGATGCGGTCGGTGAACCGACGATCGTCCCCGAGCGTTCGGGGCGGGCGGTGACGCTGCTCACCGCCAGCGACGAAGTCGTGGCGGCGCTCGTCCACGACCCTGCGCTGCTCGACGAGCCTGGGCTGGTGGAGTCCGTGCGTGCGACCGCCGGGCTCGTGCTCGAGAACGAGCGCCTGGCGGCCGAGGTGCGCGCGCAGCTCGCGCAGGTGCGCGCGTCCCGTGCGCGACTTGTCGTCGCGACCGACGAGGAACGTCGACGGATCGAGCGCGACCTGCACGATGGAGCGCAACAGCGGTTGGTGGCGTTGTGCGTGGCCCTTGGTCTGGCCGCCGGGCGCACCGAAGGACCCGCCCAGCAAACGCTGCTTCGAGCCCAGGACGAACTCGACCAAGCGGTATCGGAGTTGCGCCAGCTCGCTCGTGGCATCCATCCCACCCTTCTGCGCGAGGAAGGCTTGGACGCGGCGGTTGAGGGCCTGGTGCGGCGCGCGCCGCTGCCGGTGCGTGTGGAGGGCTCGGTCCAGCTGCGGCTCGCACTGGAGGTGGAGCTGGCCGCCTACTTCGTCGTCTGCGAAGCGCTCACCAACGTGGTCAAGCACGCCAACGCCACGGCGGCAACCGTACGGCTGGCGCACACCGCAGCGACGCTATCCCTGTCGGTGACCGACAACGGTCGAGGGGGAGCACACGCCGCGAACGGCGGCGGCCTCGCCGGCCTGCGCGACCGCGTTGAGGCCCTCGACGGCACGCTCCGCGTCGAGAACGACCCCGCCGGGGGTACGACGATCCGCGCGGAGATCCCGTGCGAGTCGTGATCGCTGACGACGCCGCGCTGATCCGGGAGGGTGTCGCGCTGCTGCTCGCCGATAATGGCGTCGAGGTCGCCGCACAGGTCGCCGACGGTGAAGCGCTACTGGCCAGCGTCCGTCAATACCGACCAGACGTCGCGCTCGTCGACATCCGCATGCCCCCCACCCACACAGACGAGGGACTGCGTGCCGCCGCACAAATCCGCGACCATCATGGCGATACCGCGGTGCTCGTCCTCTCCCAGCACCTCGAACCGCGCTACGCCCTGCGACTGATCGAGGAGAACCCGGCGAGGGTTGGCTACCTGCTCAAGGAACGCGTCGGCCGCGTCCAACAACTCTTGGACGCGCTCCGTCGCGTGGCGAGCGGCGAGTGCGTGATCGACCGCGAGATCGTCGACGAGCTGATCAACCGCGCGCGCCGACCGGATCCGCTGGATGAGCTCACCCCACGCGAACGCGAGATCCTCGCCCTGATCGCTGAAGGCCGCTCAAACCAGGGCATCTGCCGAGCCCTCTGGCTCAGCCCCAAGACCGTCGAGACCCACATCCGAAGCGTCTTCGCCAAGCTCGACATCCAAGCCGCGCCGCACGACAACCGACGCGTACTCGCCGTGCTCGCTCACCTCCGCCGGTAGGTGCGCCGCTCGCCCACGACCAGCACGCTGAACCAGCAACCCCGAAGTTAGCTTGAGCTCATGCTCGACCAACTGGTGTATGCGGCTAGGCAATCCCAGGGTGGAGGTCAGGGTTTTTCCCGTGGCGGACGCCTCGGCACAGGAGCACGATGGCCCAAAACCGAGACCACTAGATCACCGATCCAGGAGCTGAGATGACGAATCCCGATGACGATGGCCTGATCGCAGCGCCCGAGACCGCGTTCGAGGATGCGGCTCCCACCCGGCGCGGATCAGAGGTTGAGCTAGAAGTCAACCGCGCGCCGGTCCCTGCGCCACCGGTGCCGGATCTCGTGCCGCTGGCGGGAGACTGGGCGCTATGGCGCGACTTCGCGGTGCGCAGCGCCGGCTTTGCGGTCAGCGGACTTGACCTCTTCGGAGCCGAGGACGAGAGCGCACAGCTGGCCGAGGTGGCGGCCGACCCGCAGTTCGCCGAGGCGGTCATCTGGCAGAACCGTTCCGCCTACCGGACGGCTGTTGCGAAGATCGCTGGGCGCGGCACCGAGCCGGGCAACAAGCGCCGGCAGCGCGATGGCGTCGTGGCCGGGTACTGGCAGCGATACTGCTCAAAGAACGACACGATCGGGTTCTTCGGGGCGTTGGCGTGGGGCGCTATTCGCGACGGCGGGCCGGCGCTGGAGGTTCATTCACGCGCGCTCGTCGCTGCCCGCGAAGTGCACTTCGAGACCTGGGGCCTGGAAGCCCTCGCGCAGATGATCGACCCGTCGCTCGTCGTGCCACTCAACCGCCGACCAGAGATCGAGCTGCGGATGCAGCTCGAGCAGCGTGGGCTCGAGGCGGGTCTCCAACAGCTGGCCCGCCTCGAAGCGGCGCGCGGCGCCGTCTCCCAGGCGGCACGCGGCGAGGGGCTACTCGCGACGCTCGACGCATACGACGCGTGCTTTGAGGAGCTGATCGAGGAGCCGCCCGTGCCGACCGAGGAGGGCGCGGAGGGTGGTCGCACCCCCCTGTACTTGGACTGCATGCGCGACCTCGACGTCGATCTTGGCCCGGCTGTCGTGGCCGAGCTGGCCACGACGCTGCCACTGCTGCTCGAAGCCTCACGCTGGTGGTGCGGACGCGCCTTCGCGCACAGCCGTGCGATCATCGCCGAGGCGCTCGCCGATGGCCCCGCGGAGATGCCGCTCGGACCGCTCTACGGCCGGGTGTTCGGCGCGCTCTGGCAGCTGCCACGGCTGCTCGGTCCCGACGTCGGGGAGCTGCAGCGCCGCTGCGCCGCGGTCGTCGACGCCGGTGACGCTGCCACGATCGCCGCGCGCGCGGCAGCGGCGTTCACCGACCATGGCCCCGGCTGGCCGCTGTCGGTCAACCACAGTGCGGACGTGCTGATCGCCGCGGCCGACCTGGAGGCGATCGAAGCTGGGGAATTTCGCGTCGTCATCGGCGACTTCCACGGCGGCACGAACCCGCTGCAGCAAGGCCTGTTCTCCACGCGCTTCCCCGACCCCGACCGCTTCCGAGCGCTGGTCCATGCCGGCGTCGGTGAGCCGATCGTCTTCCCGGGCCCGCCGCGCACCCCCGCGGTGCGCATGAGCGCGCGCAACATGGCCGACTTCACCAACCCCGATGACATTCACCTGCTCGGTCCGAACATCACCCCGGTGCACGTCGGCTATGAATCACTGCAGATCGCCGACCTCATCGTTCGCGGCGAGGAGGTCATCGACCCAGCGGGCACGTTTCGCGCGCCGCTCACTGACCTGTTCTTCATGCCCATGTTCGTGTCCGCGCTGAAGACCTTCCGACCCTTCCCCGAGGTCGGCCCGCGGATCACCGTCGGGCGCACCGTCCTGCGCCGCGCGACCTGGAGCGCGCGCGCTGCCGATCGACCCGCTGATGCGTGCGGCATGGCCACCTGGGCCGCCGAGCTCGGCCTCCCACAACGCGCGTTCTCCCTCCCCAGCGGTCAGACCAAGCCCGTGTACGTCGACTTTAAGAGCCCCGCCCTGACCCGCAACCTGCACCGGATGCTCGGCCGCGTCACGGCCGCCGACTCCGAGGCGCAAGTGCACTTCAGCGAGATGCTTCCCGGCCCGGAGGAGTGCTGGCTCGAACACGAAGGCGCCCGCTACACAACCGAACTACGCATCGTCGCCGTCGACCGCACTCGCCGCGGCCACGGCACCGTAACCGCTTGACCAAAGCCCGTAAGCCCGAACGCCGCGGCTCCAAAGCGCGCTCGCGAGGATGCTGCTTGACCGGCTGCACGCGGCAGCACGCGGGGAAGCGACGGCCAGTTGCACCGCGACGCGGCATCGGGAGCGTTGCTCGGCCTGGCCAAGCGCAGCTGGCGGTCGACTCGCCCATACGCTTCCTCGGCCACCGAGGAACTGGCCTTCCACAAGCAACGCAACGGGTCAAAGCGGAAGCGCCGATCGTGTCTGAGCAGCCTCCTGCTCGGTACGAA
>JBAPXO010000220.1:0-4221 GCA_049284255.1 Solirubrobacteraceae bacterium
ACCGACCCAGTCAGGCGCCGGTGGTGAGCACCATCCGGAAGCGCGCGTCGCCGCTCATCATCTTCTCGTAGGCCTGCGCGGCCTCCTCCAGCGGCATCGTCTCGATCATCGGACGTACCTCGGCGTGGACGCTGAACTCCAGCGTGTCCTCCGAATCCCGGGAGGTGCCCGAGGCGTGGCCGGCGATCGATTTGCCGCCGCCGATCAGCGCCGCGGCCGGAACCGGGACCGGCTCCATCGAGGCGCCGACGACGAGCAGCTTGCCCTGGGGACGCAGGCCGCCGAAGACGGCGCCCATGGCCTCGGAGTTGGTGATCGTCGAGAGGATCAGGTCGACACCGCCGAGCGCCTGGAGGGCCTCGCTGGGATCGCCTGCGGTGCTGTCGACGTAGTGGTGGGCACCCAGCTTGCGAGCCAGGTCCTCCTTGTCGGTGCCGCGGGCGATGGCCACGGTCTCGAAGCCCAGCCGGTTGGAGAACTGCACGCCAAGGTGCCCCAGACCGCCCACGCCGAGCACGGCGACACGGTCTCCGGCGCTGGCGCCACTGGTGCGCAGGGCGTTATAGGTGGTGATCCCGGCGCACAGCAGCGGCGCCGCCTCCTCGTTTGACAGAGAGTCGGGCATCGAGGCCAGCGCGCGGGCGTTGACGACGACGTAGTCGGCGTAGCCGCCGTCGATCGTGATGCCTGGGATCTCCATGTTCTCGCAGTCGATCAGCGAGCCTCGGCGGCACCACTCGCAATAGCCGCAGTTGCCCCCGAACCAGCCCACGCCGACGCGCTGGCCGACCTCCCAGCCTTCGGCGTGGTCGCCGAGCGCCTCGATCACGCCGGCGATCTCGTGGCCGGGAACCAAGGGATACGACACGCCGGGATAGCCGCCCTCCTTGGCGAACATGTCGCTGTGGCACACCCCGCAGGCGTGCACCCGGATCAGGGCCTCGCCGAAGCCGGGCTCGGGCACCTCGCGTTCGACGAGCTCGAACTCGCCTCCCGCTTCGTTGACAACTACCGCTCTCATGCTCGCCACGATTTCAAGCCTCTCTTGCTTTCAGGTTCCGTCCCGCCCGAGACCAACATAGCCCGCCCTCCGCGGGCGGAAACCGAGGTTCAGCTGACCGAGCAGCGTTTGCCCGCCGGCGAGCCCGCAAAGAGCCACGCGCCGGGAACCGAGGCCGACGAAAGCGTCGTCGGTTTCGCGGCGCGCTCGAGGATGATCTGAAAGCCATGGCGCTCCTGGACATGGACGGGCGTAAAGCCGGGAAGCGCCGGAGCGGGGGAGGGGAACAGGGCGCGGTGACCGGGGGCGCGGGCCGGGGGGACGAGCAGCCAGCTCTCGTCGGTCTGCACCGAGCTCATCGGCGTCCGGCAGAGGTAGGTGGCGACCACGGGTTCCTGGAACGACCCCAGAGCCAGGACGGGAGCGCCGCGATCGGCCGCCTCCGCCGGGGCGATCGCGCTGCGCCAGTCGAGCTGCTCATAGCGCCAGTTGGTCGCGACCCAGACCGACGTCAGCGTCGCCAGGATCAGGTACAGCGCGAGCGGGAACCAGCGCAGCCGCAGGAGCACCGGAGCGGCCAGGGCGGCCACCAGCGGGAGGGCAGCGACGACGTTGCGCACATAGAACAGATCGTCGATGTGGGTCACCGCCATCACCAACGGCACGCCGAACGCGATCGCGGCGATCAACAGCACCGTGCGCGGCCCCCGGCCGCCCAGCGCGGCGAGGACGACTCCGATCGCCGTGGCCCCGACGAACAGCACCAGTCCGAGCGCTTCCAGCCAGGTACGCGGCACGTTGGCTCCCATCGCGAACTGGCGCACCGCCTGGGTCAGCCGTGAGCTCAGCGACAGGCCGGCGATGAAGGCCGCCCGCTGATCCCCGGTCTGATGGAGCACCAGCGGAACCAGGGGGAGCACCAGGACCACGATCGCCGTGGTCCAGGCAGCGAGCTCCCGGCGGCTCCCCGGTAGCCAGATCGCCAGCGCCAGCACCTCGCCGCCGATCACGAAGGCGGCGAAGTAATGGGTCCACATTGCCGCGATCGAGGTCAGCGCCCAGATCGCGAACCAGCGCCGTCCCCCGCCGGCTAGAAGCTCCGACGTCGCCCACACCGAGAGAAGCGAGGTCAGGACCAGGAGCCCGTAGCTGCGCGCGTCGGTGGAGAACGCGACGAGCATCGGGTTGACGGCCAGGATCGCGGCGGTCGCCAGGGCCCCGCGCTGGCCGATCAGCTTGCGCACGGCCAGGTAGGCGACCGGCACCGCCGCCGTCAGCGCCAGGGCGGGGATCAGCCGCATCGCCACCGCGCTGCGACCACCGCCCAGCCAGGCGATGAAGTAGTAAAGCGGCGGCGTCGACTCGGTCGCCTTGATGTCGTGCCAGAGCCTGACGAGGTTGGAGGCCGCGAGGATGTTGCGCGTGTAGGTCTCGTCGAACCACAGGCTCTGGTGGCCGAGGAAGGGAAGCCGGAGCGCCGCCGCGACAACCGTCGCGACGGTCAGCACGACCGCGACGGTCACGCGGTCGACCGGCTGCGATCGGCTGACTGGACCCTGCTCGGGAGTGAGCCGCAGGCGCCAGGCCGGGCTCTGACTCGCCGCGGACATGGCCTGGGATTTCACCAAACCCCCGGGGGTGTCGCGGCGAGGCCGCGGGGGCGCCTCCGGGCCAGACCCGGGCTTAGCGGTCTGGTGGCTCGCCGGTGAGCTTCGAGGCCAGGTCGTCGATCACATCAGACAAGCGCTTGCCTGTCGGTGACTTCCGGGCTTGGTCGATGCTCTCAGAGACGCGCTTTGCCGTCGCCGAGTCGCGGGCCTCGGAGAGCCGTTCTCCGAAGCCGGAAATGGCGTCGTCGAGGATCTTGGAGAGGCTGTCGTCAGTTGAGATGTAGCCGAGCTCTTCGTCGCTGGGACGATCGCGATCCTTGCCGCCGCGGATGGCGTCCGCCGCCGCGCGGGCGTCGCGCATCGCCTGCTGCTGAGCGGCGTGAGCCTGGCGAACCGCGCGCTCCCGGGCGTCGCGGGCGGCCTTGAGCTCACGCTCCATGGCGGCCAAGCGCGAATCCAAGCCGGGATCGGCGCCAGACGATCTCGCACCGCGCGCCCCGCCCGAAGATGTGCCGGACGCCGTGCCGGCCGGACGGGCCCGGATCCGATCACCCCCGCCCGGCGCTTGGCGCAGACGGCGGACCTCGGCGTAGGCGTCCTGGACCTCCTCGAAGCGCCGCGCGGACTCGGCCGAGCCGTTGTTGTGATCGGGATGGTGGAGGAGGACGAGCTTGCGGTAGGCGGCGCGCAGCTCGGCATCGGATGCCGAGCGGCTGACCCCGAGCGTGCGGTACGGATCAGGCATGCTGCTCATAGGGTAATCGCGGCTCTGCGGGGGTCACACCGTCGGTCCGCCCCCGCTGCCAGACCCCGGGGCGGGCGGGGGAGCGGGTTCGGGACTGGCCTGCGGGGCGGCGCCCTTGTTGTCCCCGGGCTCGTCGGGGGCCCGAATCCAGGCGACGATCCGCCCGGCGCGGATCAGGAAGTTGGTGCGCGCAGTCTGGCCGGTGCCCGAGCCGCAGCTGGTCCCACCCGGACCCGGGCGCCCGGTGAGCTTGAACAGGGCGTTGACGTAGGGGCCGAAGCGGTGCGTCGAGATGAGCTGCGCGCCGCACGGCAGCGAGGCATTGACGATCAGTGCCTGCCGCGAGCTGTGGATCCGCGTCGGGGCGTTGCTGCCGTCGGCGAACGTGCTCGGGACCGCGAAGTAGCTCGCGGCGCCCGCGACGTTGCCACGCCGCAGGGCATTTGCCCAGCCCCGGATCACGCGCACCGAGGACAGGTCACCTGGCTTGCCGGTGGCGGCGGGCGTGCTCTGAGTGTTGCCAGCCTGGCGGTGCGTGGCGGTCGACGAATGAGAGGCCGAACCCCCGCAGCCCGCCACCATCGAACCGATGGCCACGCATGCCAGTGCGAGCACCGGCGATATGACTGCCCGATCCAGACGGCGCATTCACCGATCATGGCAGCCCGCAGACCCGGGCTCGGCAGACCGCGCCCCGGATCGTGGAGAATGACTAGAGCTGAGCTGGGTCGCGCGTGGCAAAGGGCCGAGACGACGCTGCGCCAGTGGAGGGAAGCGCCGACGTGACCGAGATGGATCGACAGACATCACCGATCAGCCCCGAGGAGATCACGGCCGAGGTCATCGAGAGCTTTGCCGAGTGCGGC
>JBAPXO010000221.1:0-4782 GCA_049284255.1 Solirubrobacteraceae bacterium
AGGCTACGCTCACTGTTCGTGAACTTCGTAACTGACAGCCGGTTTTGCGCAAACCTAACCGGCGCTGGAACCGCAACGTCGCCGTCCTCGCGGTGTTCTGCCTGATAACGAGCTCGTGAAGTCCCGACGCCTAATGCTTGCCCTGGCGGTGGCGATGGTCACTGTCGCCGCGCTGGTCAGCGCCGCTGCAGTGACCGCCAGCGGAGACGCCCCTGCGCGAACGATGGCGATCACATGCGCCTCCCCGTCGATGGGCGGATCGCTTCCGGCGCTCGTGTACCTCCCAGTCGGCTACCGGCCCGCCGGCAAGCCCTACCCGGTGATCTATTTCCTGCACGGATTACCGGCCAATCCCACCAGCTACACCTCCAACTCCTTCGTCGCCAACGCGCTCAGGAGCGCCGGACAGCGAGCGATCGTGGTCGCTCCCCAGGGAGCCCGGTCGGCCAACAGCGACCGCGAGTACCTGGACTGGAGCCCGACCGAGGACTGGCCCCGGGCGATCTCCCACGATCTGACGCACTGCATCGACCACCGTTACCACACGGTCGCCAACCGCACGGGACGTGCCCTGGTCGGGCTATCGGCCGGGGGCTACGGAGCCTTCAATATCGGTCTGCGCAACCTGCAGACATTCGGGGCCGTCGAGTCCTGGAGCGGGTACTTCGTTGCCACCGACCCGACGGGTCTTCACATCCTTGACCTCGGTTCGGCGCTTGCCAATGCCGCCGCCACGGTGCCCCGAGGATCCGCGCTGGCGGCTGACCTGGCCAAGTGGCCCGCGCTGATCGCCTTCTACGTCGGAAACCAGGATGGGCGCTTCTTGGAGATGAACAAGCAGTACGACGCCCAGCTGACCGCGAGCAAGATCAAGCACACGTTCCGGATCTATCCGGGGGGACACAGCGGGGCGCTGTGGCGCGGCGAGGCTCCCTCGTGGCTGACGATGGCGCTGAAGTCGCTCAGCGCCGACCACCGAAAGCCGGCGCCGCGGTCCGAGCGCGGAGGCGTCGGGCTGACCCCCTGACTCTGTCGGGCGCGGGGCCCGGCCTCATGCCGGACCCCGCACCTGCTCAGCTGGGAACCGCCGCTAGCTGACTCGGAAGTACCGGGTCACTGACCCGACCTTCCCCCCCGCATCGACCGACAGGCGGATCGTGTAGCGACCCGCGCGCGACTGGCGGCCGAGCGCCAGCACGAAGCGCACCTTGTGCCCTCGCACGCGTGAGGCGACGTTGCCGATCAGAGCACGGCCGTGCAGCAGCCGGGCGCGGATCAGCGTCTGGACATGTGAGCCGCCCCGGGTCACGCAGCTCAGGACGAGCGCGTGACTGCGCCTGCTCTGGTGGCAAGAGACCTTCGGGAGCTTGATGGTCGTCACGACCGAGCCCGTCTTGGATGCCTTGCCGCTCCCGGAGCCGGACTTGCCCGACCCCGACTGCCAGCCACCGTTGCCCGAGCCGGTGCTCGACGCCGATCCTGAGCTACCAGCCGGAATCGTCTTCTCGATCTCACCGGTGGTGGGATTGAGGATGATCGCCGGCGCGTGTCCGTAGCTCTGCTTGAAGTCGAACGCGTTATCCAGCGTTCCCGACGACGCGTCCGCCGACTCGTTGCCGATCCGTCCGACGCTCCAGTTGTCCTCGATGAACTGCGTGATCGACGCCTGCTCGGTGAACGTGCTGTCGACATAGTTCTGCTTGGCCCATGGGCTGATGACCAGCAACGGCTGACGCGGTCCGACGCCGCAGCGATCGTTCTGGGCGGGAGCGGTCGTGCCCGAACCACACTCGCCGGCCCCGTCCAGAGTGTCCGCGGTGTCCTTGGACTGCCGGATGATCGGCCCCATCTGGTGGTCATACCAGCCGTCGGAGTCGTCGTAGGCGATGATGATCGCCGTCGAGGGCCAGAACTTGGACTGCTCGATCTGGTTGATCTCCGAGACCAGGAAGTGCTGCTCGTCCAGCGGGTCGGAGTACCCGGCGTGACCATCCTCATACGCGGGTGCTTTGAGGAACGAGACCGCTGGCATGTTGTTGCTCGTCAGCGTCTGGTTGAACCACGTCAGGTCGTACTGGTGGTTGACCGTGTCCTTCAGCGACGTGCCCGAAGGATCGCTCTGGCCGACCTCGCTCTCTGACGACGGCGAGGCGTGGTAGGGGTTGGCGGTGCTCAGGTAGTACTGGAACGGCTCGTGGTGCTGCACGTAGTCGGCCGTCGAGGAGTTGGCGATGTTGGCGTGCTGGGTGTTGCACACCGGAAGGCCACCGCTGTAGCTCGAGGGGGTGAAGCCACCTTCGAACCATCCCCAGCTGATGCTCTTGTTGTTGAGCAGGTTGCCGATGTTGGCCCCTGACATCGCCATCGTGGTCCCCGGCGGCTGGGGGACGTTGCTACCCGGGACGTCGCCGGTGTTCGCCGTCGACCCCGGGTTGGAGCACTCGTCGTAGGCGGGATCCTGGTCGCTGATGTCGGTGCCGTTGGCGATCGCCGTGGACGACGGCGACGCGCCGCCCACCGCAGTGGCGCCATGGGTGTTGCCCGAGATCAGGTTCACGGCTCCCGGCGTGGAGGGTCCGAACTGCGTGCTGTAGGAGTTGTCGTTGAGCACGTAATGCTGGGCGTAGTTCCACAACGCGGTGACGGTGTTGCCGTCGAAATAGTCCATGACGATCCCGTTGGGGCCGTAGTTGCCGTTGTCGGGGTACGTCGCCTGCGTGCAGTTCTTTGTGAGGCTGCCCGTCGTGTCCTGGACGAACTTGTCCATCAGTCCGCCGTCATAGGCGCTCTGCTCGGCCGAGTAGCCGTGGTTCTGGTCGCAGGTGTCCGCCTGCGTTGGATCGAGGCGCTCGGGCTCGTCGACGTTGGGGTTGGCCGTCAGCAGCGCGTTGTTGAGGCCGTTCACGGTCGGCGTTCCCGCGCGCGGGTGAAACTGCGGCTCGTTGGGCGGGTTGGTCGCGTTCGGGTAGGTCCCGAAGTAGTGGTCGAACGAGATGTTCTCGTCGTATATGACCACGACGTGCTTGATTGGCGTGGTCGTCTGGTACGCGGCGGCTGGGTCCTGGCTTCCCGAACTGCCCCCGGAGCTGGCCGAGGAGACCGAGAGGCCGATCGCCGACGCCCCGATGGCGGCGGCGCCGAGCACCGCGGCGACTGACTTCTTGCCTAGATGCAAGAGAGCTCCTTTTGATGATTTAGCGGACGGCGGCAGAATTGGCCACGGCCGCCCTCGTGGCCACAGCGGCATCCTCCGGTCCCGCCCCGTCCACGGTGTGAACCTGCCGTCACGCAGTCGTGTTCATGTCGTTCACAAGTCCGGCCACCTCCTGGTAACAAGCTGGCCGCGGTCGCGGGCTACGTTGCCTGGTCTGAGCCGCGCCCCGCGTGGCTCGCAACTCCTCCAGAGATCCGGTTGTCCACGAGCTCGCAAACCCTCGGCGGTCCCCGCCGCCGGCGCACCGCGCTTCGCCTCGCCGCCGCCCTGGGTCTGGCGCTGGTGGCGATCGCCGCGGCAGCCCTGATCCCCGGATCGCATTCGACCCCGCCCAGTTTTGGGGTGCAGCGAACCGCGGCCGGCCCAGCGACCCGAGAGCCACGCCCCGACGCGGTCACCCAGGTCGCGGGCTCGAGCATTCCGGCCAGCCGGTACGGCAGGCTCGACGGTCTGCAGGAGAACCAGGGGGTCGATGCCCAGGGACAGCTGACCTCCGACCTGGCGCCGTTGCCCCCCGCCAGCTTTGACGCTCCGATCGCCCGCTACCGCGCCTACGCCGAGCGCTGGAGCGCGCGGCTGGCGCGGTCGCTGACGCCGTTGACTTCCGACCTACGGTCCGGATCTCGAGCCGCTGCGCAGCGAGCCTGGGCGACGAGCCTCTCCGACTGGTTGCACCTGGGCGCCGTATACGGGCTACTGCCCACGGGGCTCCAGCGCCGGCTGGCGGGAATCCCGCCGTCGCTCGGCGATCGACGCTTCGCCGGTCTCCACCGTCTCGAACGGGGACTGTGGACCGGTCAGGCGCCGCGATCGCTGGTCCCCGTGGCCGGATCGCTCGCCCGCGCCGTCGCTCAGTTGCGCCGGCAGCTGCCCACGGTCACGATCACCCCACTGGATTACGCCACGCGCGCGCATGAGATCCTCGAGGACGCTCAGCGTGATCTGATGAGCGGCACCCAGGTTCCGTGGAGCGGAGCCGGAGTCCTCGGCACCGTGGCGGCCACCGCCGCGACGCGCGAGGTCATCACCACGCTCGTGCCAGTTCTTCAGGGGCGCGACAACACCCTGGTCGAGGTCCAGAACTGGCTCGTCCTGCTTCAGCGCTCGCTGAATTCCGTCCGGCGCGGCGACGGCACCTGGCCCTCGGTTGCCGATCTCAGCCAGACACAACGCGAACGGCTCGACGGAAATCTGGCGGGCGCCCTGGGCGCGCTTTCAGGCGTGCCCGGAACCCTGGAGACCAAGCCCGTGGCCCAGATCCCGACGATCGCCAGTCAGTCGGTGAAGCCATGAGTCCCGTCGACCGCCGGCGCTTCATCTCCCGCTCGCTGACCGCTATCGGAGCAGGAGGAGTCGGTGCCGTCGCGGGCGCGGCCGCCGCCGACGAGACCCGCGCGTCGACCCCCCGGCCCTCCCTGGCCGCCCAGTCTGCGGCGGTCGACCGACGAGAGCTTTCGCTCAGCATCCCGTTCGACGGCCACCACCAGTCGGGCATCCTCACCCCGCGCCAGCCCTCAGGCGGCCTTCATCGCCCTGGACAGCATCGCACCCGACGTCAACACGATGTT
>JBAPXO010000222.1:0-1611 GCA_049284255.1 Solirubrobacteraceae bacterium
GGACGCGATCGTGCGGCCGGGGAGGGCGGGCTCCGAGGTCGCCCTCAGGCGACCGGGGCGGTCGCCCTCAGGCGATCGGGGCGGTCGCCCTCAGGCGGCCGGGGCGCCGGCCGCCTCGGCCAGCAGCTCGTCGGCGACCGAGCGCAGGTCGGCGTCCAGGTGCCCGCAGAGCGCGTCACGCAGAATCGCCCGAAGATGCTCAGCGAGCTCGTCCACGAGGGCGTCGGGGCGTGTGGGATCATCGCCGGCCGCCAGCCCCGCGATCACGGCCCTTTCCAGCGAGATCGCGTGAGCCGTCCGCTCGGCGAGCCCGACCCGATCCTCGGGCCGGGCACAGATGATCGCCAGCCGCTGGGCCAACCGCCCGCTCGCGGGTCCCTCGGGTTCGAGCAGCGCGCGCAGTGCCAGCAGGTAATCGGTCAGCGCATCAAAGGGCGCCAGACGCTCGCACCCCATCTCAAAGCGGCCCAGCGCCCACGCCAGCTCTCCCCCGCCCGGCGCTCGGTGGGCCACCAGGCGGTAGAACGCACGCAGCTCCTCCTCCTGCGCCGCGGGCACGAGGGTGAGAAAGCGTGGCCGGCCGCTGGACCCGATCGGGACCCACCGCCAGCTGCCGGCACCGGTCTTGGTCCAGGCCACCGGGCCCAGGGCATAGCCGCCGCGCTCGAACAGCCGCAGGGCGCTCAGGACCCGCCTGAACCGTGCTCGGGCCAGGGCGACCGGCGAGCGGTCGGCGCGTTCCTGGTCGACGGCCAGCAGCGCCAGTACGTTGGGCTCCTCGCTGTCGCCCCAGATCGCTTCGCTGGGAGCGTCGGCGAGCGCGTCTCCGCGGATCAAGGACAGCCCGTCACCGAGGGCGAGCTCGGTCGTGTCGGGGTCTAGCGCCACGCCGAGGATCGGCGCCACCACGGTGGCGGTGGCACGGCCCTCATAGAGGCAGCGCTCGAGGTCGGAGTACGCCGCCTCAAAGTGCGCGGGCTCAAAGCCGAACTCGCTGCGCTCGGCGAAGACCCGCTCCAGGAACACCCCGAGCACAGCCTCGCAGCGCCCGCGCCGGTCGCTGGGAATCTTGGTGGCTCCGTACTCGGTCAGGTAGGAGTCGAGTGATTCCAGCCCGGCCAGAGCGCGGGCCGCTGGATCGTGGCTGGGCAGGGCGGCCAGGACATCGCGCCGCGCCTGGATGAAGTCCCCGGTCAGCGGCCGGTAGCAGTACAGCGGCACACGGCCGGCCCCGCGCTCCTCGAGGACCTCGAACGGGATCTCGGCGCCCTGGGAGGCCTCGGCCCCGAGGCGGCCGCTGGCGTCGACCGTGTAGTTCTCGAGCAGGTGATGGAGGGCCGTGTTGCGCACGGCGGCCGGTTTCTTCGCGGGGCGCCACGATCCTGCCGCCGCCAGTGGGCTTGCAGCCTCAGTCGCCCCGCTCGATCTCGTTGAGATGGGCGACGTTGCGCTCGTCCTCCTCCTCATCGCTGGGGGCGCCTTGCAGCCAGGCGTCGAGAATCTCCTGCAGCTGGGCCTCGGAGGTGCTGCGGAGGCTGAGCGCGAGCACGTTGGCGTCGTTCCAGCGTCGAGCGCCCGCGGCGGTCTGGGCGTCGGCGCAAAGCGCGGCAC
>JBAPXO010000223.1:0-1501 GCA_049284255.1 Solirubrobacteraceae bacterium
GCCCCGAGCCCAGACACCCGTAGGGGCCGGGATCAAGCCAGCACCCCGGGGCAAACGAGTCGATGACCCTACCGGCATAGGAGACGAAGTCGCCGCCGTCGCCGATCACGATCGCGTCGCGGTCGAGCAGCTGCGCGAGCTCGCCGTAGATCCGCATCGGGTGAAGCGGCGCCCGGGGGTCGGCCAGTTCGGCGGCCTCACCGGCGCGGCGCTCGTCCTCGACCGAGCGCAGCTTGGCGATCCAGCCGGCGTGCCCGTCACCTCCGCGTGCGTCCGCAGCCAGCGCCGACAAAATAGCTGGCAGCGCGCCGTACAGCTCGACATCGGGAGCCCGCGCGGGCTCACGCTCAGGCGGCGCGACGTCGATCGCGACCACCGAGGCGTCGTCGGCGAACACCGCGCCAAAGCCCAGCCGGAAGTCCAGCGGAACCCCGATCACCAGCGCGACGTCGGCCTCCCCCAGGCCCGCACTACGTGCGCGGGAGAAGAACAGCTCGTGATCGGCGGGCAGGCATCCGCGGCCTAGGCCGTTGAGGAACACCGGCACGCCGAGCTCCTCGGCCAGCGTCCGCAGCTGCTCCTCACCGCGCCCCCAATACAGCCCCGTACCGGCCATGATCACGGGGCGCTGCGCCGAGCGCAGCAGCGCGGCGGCGCGTGCGACCAAGTCGCCGTCCGCGCCCCCTCCCTCCCACGGCGCTGGCAGCGCCGGCAAACCAGCATCCGGCGCGGCCCCCGCGCCGAACACGTAGTCAAGTGGGAAGTCGACGAACGCCGGCCCGGAATGGGGATCAAGGGTCGTGCGCAGCGCCTTGTCGACGAGGCCGGGGATCTGGTCGGTTCCCGAGACCGTGGCCGCGAGCTTGACCAGGGGCGCCACGAAGGGCACGTGGTCGATCTCCTGCAGTGACCCCTGCCCCCAGCGAAACGCCGGCGCGCGGCCGCCGAGCACGAGCATCGGCGAGTGGTTCTGGCCGGCCGAGGCGATGGCGCTCATCCCGTTGGTGACCCCCGGCCCCGCGGTCAGCGCACACACCCCAGGTGAGCGCGTGACCTTGGCCCAGCCCTCGGCGGCGAACGCCGCCGTTTGCTCATGGCGGACGTCGACGATCTCGATCCCCTCGGCGCGGCAGCCGTCGTAGATCGAGAACAGGTGTCCGCCGGAGAGCGTGAACAGCTTCTGCACGCCGTGCGCACGCAGGGTGCGGGCGACGAGGCGCCCGCCATGCCACTGGATCTCCTCGGCCTCGCTCATCAGTCCGGCACGCTAACAGCGGGCTCCGGCTCGGTGGGCGTAGGGGCATGAGTCAGACGCAGGGCGTTCACGACGGCCCCGCTGAGGATGACCAGCGCCAGGATGTAGAACCAGCCGAGCATGATCAGGATGAACACGATGGTGGTCCCGAAGCGGGCGATCGTGGAGATGTTGGTCAGGTAGATGGGGAATGCGTAGTCGACGATGCCGATCGCGGCCGTCGCCCCCAGCGCGCCGGGCCACACC
>JBAPXO010000224.1:0-9532 GCA_049284255.1 Solirubrobacteraceae bacterium
CAGCGGGAGCGTCGCCACATCACCCCACACGTGGCCGCCGGCCTCCCAGCCCTGGGCGACGACGATGTCCACTCCGCATCCGACCGCGCGCCGCGCTTCATCGGCGCTGCCGACCGTATGCATAACGACCCCTCCGGCGTCATGCACCAAGTCGACGTAGCTCTGGGGATCGCCAAAGATGAAGGACACGATCCGAAGGCCGGCAGATAGGGCCTGATCGACTCGACGGTGCTGATCGGAGGTGAGAGCGAAGTTGCCGCCAAACGGACGATCGGTCAATGCCGCCGTTTCACGGACCAGATCTCCAGCGTCATCGACCCACCACAGCCCCATGGTCCCGAGGGCGCCGGCATTTGAGACCGCGGCGGGCAGGCGCGGATCTGCAGCCATCGGCGCCGAAACAATCGGGTGGTCAATTCCCAGCAACTCGCACACCGGCGTGTGGGTACTCATGGGGATGACGCCCTTTCTTCTGGCGCCCGCGGCGCCGGTTGACTAGGCTCAAGTATGGACCCGAGAGGCTCCGATGGCGCCCGGGTTACCGCTGGTCCACACCCGTGCCGCCGACTCGGGTTCGGACCGTGGGACACGTGGCGCGAGTGGAGGGACGGCAGCCATCGTTCCCGTCCTCCTCAACCACGGACAGGAGCACATCATGCGCAGCGACATCGCCCCCGGCGGCACCTTCCCCGACTACGAGTTGCCCGATCACGAGAGCCTTCCCCGAAAGCTCTCAGAGATCCAAGGCGACGATCCCTTGATCCTCACGCTCGCGCGCGGGAACTACTGCCCCAAGGAGCACCAGCAGCACCTCGAGCTCGCCGCCAACTACCCCAAGATCGCGGTGGCCTATACGAAGGTCGCCACCATCTCGACCGACACCCATCACTCCAGCCAGGAGTTCCGCGGGGCGACGGGCGCCCAGTGGCCCTTCCTTTCTGACCCGGAACGGACCGTCCAGAAGGACCTCGAAATCCAGGAGTACACCGACCCCGAGCACGACCCGATGATCCCCCACACCCTCGTGCTCAAGCCCGGGCTGGTCGTCCACAGCATCTACAACGGCTACTGGTTCTGGGGGCGTCCCTCCTTCGCCGATCTCTGGCACGACCTACGAACCGTGACCCGCGAGATCCGCCCCGACTGGGATCTAGGTAAGCCCGGGCTGCGCGAAGCCTGGGATGGGCGCGACTACTCGCCATTTCACGGATGGAACAGGCGCTCCCCTGAGTCGACGCCGACCTCTTACGCCTCCTAGCAGCGCGGTTGCCGCCAGAGCCGGCCGCGGCGACCGGCGCCTACCCGCTCACGATCGTGCGTGGCGCCGGTTAGTCTGCGGCTCGCGCTGAGTGACGCTCGGGCTTGGGGTGCTTGGGCTTGGGCTTGGGATGCCTGTGCTTGTGGTGGGCGGCCTTGTGGCGCACGGGCTTGCCCATCTTCTCGGCGCCGGCCATGATCGCCTCGCGGATCCGAAAGTAGGTGCCGCAGCGGCAGATGTTGCGGATCTTGTCCAGGTCGGCCTCCGTGATCTGGCGACCCTCGGCGTGGACCTGCTCCACGACCGCGACCGCGGTCATGATCTGTCCGGGCTGGCAGTAGCCGCACTGGGCGACGTCGTACTCGATCCACGCCTCCTGCATTGGATGCAGGGGCTTGTGAACGGTGGCGGCGAGGCCCTCAATCGTGACGATGTGGTCGTTGCGCTTGATCTTCCCGACCGGAACCGAGCAGGGGTTGAAGGACTTGCCGTTGATGAAGCTCGTACACGCTCGACACACGTCCAGCCCGCAGCCGTACTTCGGGCCATGGACGCCGAGCAGATCACGCAGCACCCAGAGCATCCGCACGTCGCTGGCACAGTCGACATGGACGCGCTTGCCGTTGACGAGGAAGGTGTGTTTGGGCATCTCGGACTCCTCAGTTGGCGGCGGTGGGCCGGCCGGCGTACTTCAGCCCGTTGGTGGGGGATGGGGGGAGCGGCGGGACGAACGGGTACGGCGTGAAGCCGAGTGGCTGGAAATGGTTGATCGGGAAGCTCGTCGGAAGCCTGCCGGTCGCGCGGGCGTATGCGCAGGCGACAGCGGCCATCGTCGGTGCGACGGCAAGCTCACCGGCGCCGCCCGGCGGATTGCCATTTGAGGGCATCACGATCACTTCAACGTCGTCGGGCGCATTCCACTGCCGGGTGTAGTACGCGTTGTCCCAGCTACCCTCCAGGAAGTGACCATCCTGCAGGTGCAGGCTGAACGTCAGCACCTGAGCGATGCCGTCCATCGCGCCGCCCATCATCTGAGCTTCGAGTCCGAGCGGATTGATCGGCAGCCCAACATCGACTGCGACCACCACCTTGGTCACCCGCGGTCCGGTGACCGCGTCCTTGATCTTTCGGTTGACCGTGGCCGGGCGACAATCGATCTCCACGAGCGTCGCGGCCCGTGACTTGTACTCGTTGTGGATCCCGATGCCCTGAGCGGTCCCCGCGGGCATCCGTCGGCCCCACTCGCCGGCCTGCGCCACCTGGTTGAGCGTCGCCAGCATCCGCTGGTCTCGCACAAACGAGCGGCGGAACGCGACTGGGTCTTGCCCCATCGCTGCCGCCAGCTGATCGGTGATCAGCTCAGTGGCGGTACACACCTCCGGGCTGTAGATGTTCCGCACGCTGCTGGTGTTGAACGTGTTGTACTCGTAGATCTCGTTCAGCAGCTGGGTCACGACGCCGAAGTTGTAGGGAACGTTGGCGGTCAGCTCAAAGATCGACGTCGAGTACCCAACGAAGTTCCCGCCAGGCAACGTTCCGGCCATCGCACTGAGCAACTCGCCGAGTCCCTGGGTGAAATCAGTGGCGACGCTCGTGTGGCGCTGATCGAAGCTCAGCACGTTGGCTCCCAAGTACGTGGCCCGCACGCGTGACGTGCACATCGGGTGAACCCGTCCCTGACGGAAGCTGTCGGTGCGCGCCCACATCAGCTTCACCGGCTTGCCGAGTGCCTTGGAGATCGTCGCCGCCTCGAACGCGGCGTCGCAAAACAGGTGGCGCCCGAATGAGCCGCCGCCCTGGGTCACGTGCACGATCACGTTGCCGACATCGAGACCGAGCGTCTCGGCGATCTGCTCCCGAGCCCAGATCGGCGACTTCAAACTCGACCAGATCTCGGCGTGCCCGTCCTTCACGGCAGCCACGGCGCAGTTGGGCTCCAGCGGATCACCGGGACGGAAGTAGAACGTGAACGTCTCGTCGATCGTCTTGGCCAGCAGATCCAGCTGCGGGGTCAGCGGGAGCTCCGCACTCTTGAGATCGGAGAGCACGCTGGCGTCCGACTTGCCCTCGACGCTGCCCGGCCCCCAGTCGACGTGCAGGGCATCGATGGCGTCGATGCATTGCCCGAAGGTCGCACCGCGCACCGCCACCCCGCCGGCCACGTACTGGGTGTGGGGGATGATCACGACATCGGTGATCCCCGGCATCTTCTCCACCTGCGCGCGATTGGAGATCGCCCGCGCGGTGCCGTTGATGGTCGGTGGCCGGCACACCATCGTCGGCATCGCGCCGTGGACCTCGAGGTCCATCGCGAACACCTTGGTGCCGGTCACAATCTCGTGTGCGTCGATGCGCCCCTGCGACGTGCCGACCAGGCTGTGCTGCGAGCTCGCCTTCAGACGCGCGGGAACGGCGCGCGACTCAGTCACAGCGGCTTCCTTGGCCAGAGCGCCGAAGTCCAGCGCTCTTCCATCGGCGGCGATGACCTTCCCGTCACGGACGGTCAAGCTCGACCGGGTCACGCCCAGCGACCGCGCCGCCGCGTGAACCAGCTGGCCACGCGCCGCGGCCGCGGCGATCCGGACCGGGGTGTACAGCGAATGCATCGAGTTCGACCCGCCGGTGAGCTGGTTGAAGACGAGCGCCGGCTCGGCGTCGGCCAGCGTGACCTTGACGCGGGCCAGCGGCAGGTCCATCTCATCGGCGATCGTCATCGCCACCGCGGTCGTGATCCCCTGACCGACCTCGGCGCGCGGCAGCGCGAACGACGCCGTCCCGTTGGTGTTGACGACCACCCTGATCAACCCCGAGGTGGGCAGCGCCGCATCGGTCAGCAGATCCGAGAGGTCGTAGTCGTCGACGGGCTGATGCGTAGGAACCGCCGCCGAGGCGGAGGAGACCCCCAGCTGGGCGCCCGCGATCAGGGTGGGTCCAGCCAGCAAGTAGCCGATGAAGCGTCTCCTCGAGACGCCGCCAGGGCCCGGCTCGCGCACGGATTCATCCATCTGTGATCTCCCTCGCCAAGAACCGGGACTGGACGACCCGGGTTTCCCGAGAACCAGTGTATTGGGCCCGCGCCCGCTCAGGCGCCTGACCGGCGGAAAGATCGAGCCCCGCGCAGCGCCCACAGCCACGTGTGTCGGCGGGATCAGGGTCTGCCAGGTTGTGAGAGCCGTCGGGCGAGGCGGACTTCGGTCGCACGCTCGGGGTCGAGCAGCGCCTGCAGCGCGGAGTCGTATTCGGCTAGCGCGAGCACACTGCCGTCGTGCAGCACCATGAGATAGCGGTCCATCGTGCGCAGGAAAGCGCGGTCGTGAGAGACGGCCACGACCGTCCCGGTGAAGGTCTCCAGCGCCGCCTCGAGCGCCTCGGAGGAATCGATGTCGAGGTTGTCGGTCGGCTCGTCGAGCAGCAGTAGGTTGTGGCCGTCGAGCTCGAGCACCAGCACCTCCAGGCGCGCCTTCTGCCCACCGCTCAGCACGTCGTAGGGCCGGCGGGCGGCGTCTGCCAAGCCGTAGCGAGCTAGGGCGGCCATCGCGGCCTGGACGCCGTTAACGTGGTCGCAGGCGATCTCGAGCACCGGGCGGATGCTCCACGCCGGGTGGGTCTGCAGCTGGCTGAACAGCCCGCTCGAGACCCGCGGGCCGATCCGCAGCTCGCGCGAGCCGTCCTGTTCGCGCGCGGCGGCGAACGTGCGCATCAGCGCGGTCTTGCCGCCGCCATTGGGACCGATAACTCCGACCCGCTCGCCAAAGTGGATCTCATCAGAGAACGGACACACAAGCTGCGCGTCGCCGGTTGGCGAGCGGATCCCCAGGTTGCGCAGGGCGAGCACTATCCGCGCCGAGTCCCCGCCGCGGATCCGCACCGTGATGGCCTGGTCGACGACCGGGGCGGGCGGCGGACCGAGCTCGACGAAGCGCTTCCAGCGAGTCTCCATCGCGTTCGCGCGTGGCGCGAGCACGTCCGAATACTTCGCGCGTTCCTTCCACAGCCGCACCTGCTCGCGCAGCCGCTTCTCTTCGTCGCGCCAGCGTCTAACGGCGTCGCCCATCCGCTTCTGGCGAGCCTGCCGCGCTTCCGGATACGACGCGTAGCTACTGCCGTGCACCCACGCGCCGTGACCCTCGAGCGTGACGATCTGGGTGACCGCGCCGGCGAGGAGATCACGGTCGTGGGAGATCATCAGGATCGTCTTGCGCGACTCGCGGATCGCGCGCTCGAGCGCGAGCTTGGCCCGAACATCGAGAAAGTTGTCGGGCTCGTCTAGCAACAGCACATCCGCGTCGGAGCGCAGCAGCACGTCGAGCACCAGCTGCTTGCGCTCCCCGCCTGACAACGTCAACGCCGGTCGGTCGGCGAGCGCGTCAAAGCCCGCCCGGACGATCCGCCGGCACGACACGTCCCACTGCGCCTCCAGCTCATAGCCACCCAGCGCCGACCAGTCGGCGATCGCCTCCCCAAGCGCGATGCCCCCCGCCGCGGCGTCGCCACCCGGGGCGGTGAGCTCGTCCTCGGCAGCCATGATCGCACCCCCCGCGCCCCGCAGCAGCTCGGGCGCGAGCGACAGCAGCAGCTCGCGCACCGTCTGCTCGCGGCCGTCGACACCAACGTCCTGGGCCATGAACAACAGCCGGCCGCCGTGGTTGGCCTCGCCCTCAGATGCCTCCAGCTCACCGGCGAGGATCCGCAGCAAGGTCGATTTGCCGACGCCGTTGACCCCGACAAGACCGACGTGTGCGCCGGGCGCCAGCTTGAACGAGACCCCAGAGAACAGCTCGTCCCCGCCGGGATGGGCGTAGCCGAGATGTGACACGCTCACGTGCGCCATAGGCCGATGATTCCATCTGGACATCGGTCTCGCCGAATCCTCGAGACCCGGCGACTGCGGGCAATCCGCCAGAGCCCTCTTGGGGACTCGAACCCCAGACCCCTTCCTTACCATGGAAGTGCTCTACCAGCTGAGCTAAGAGGGCGCTCTTGGTCAGCGTATCGAGTCAGCTCGCCGTGCGGCGATCACCAGGCAACGCCGATCCGGCGGCTGGCGGGGCGCGCTAGCCACGGTGGGCGGCGCGCAACAGGGGCATAAGCTTGGCGCCACCGCCGGGAAGCGGCGTACCGCTGGTGTCGGCGAATCCGATCTCGAGCGCGGGACCGGTGGAGGTGCCGATGACGCCTGCGCCCACAGTGCTGATGACCTGGCCCGCAGCGAGATGCGTGCCGATCGACGCCAGGCGGTTCGGACCGGCATAGCCGTAGTACACGTAGTCGGCGCCGACAACCGGACTGTCGCAGTGCAGAACGGGCGCGGACGGACCAAGCCCACCGATCCCGTGCAGGACGACGGTCCCGGCGCACACCGCAAGTTCGGGCGTGCCGGCCGGAGCCGCGATGTCGACTCCTCCCCCGGTCTGTGACCAGGTCGCCGTTGGTGCGCTGTCGCCGTGCTGGATCGGGAAGGTGAAGCCGGTGGAGGGAGGTGGCGATGGTGCCGCGGGGGCGCTGATCGCCTGCGTGTCTGCGACGTCGAGCGGCTGAGCATCGTCCCGCGTCGTCAGCCCACGAGAGAGGCTCGATTTCGCGGCGGCTAGCTGGCGGCGTTGGAGAGCGACCTGCTCGGCCAGCCCTGGGTACTGAGTCGAGAGCGCCCCGAGCGTGATCGCTTCGGCGCTAACAGCGCTACGCGCCGTGAGTACGCGCTGGGTGAGGCGCTGGGCGAGTGTGCTCGTCAAGCCCTCCGAGCCCGACTCGTACGCGGCGACCACCCGCTCTGAGAGAACCGCTTGATCACGCTGTACGGAGCGCTCGAGTCCGGCCAGGCTCGTGCCGCCGGTCTTGAGCTCTGCGCTCAGCCGCAGCAGCTGCGCACGACCGGCGGCAAAGCTGCGCTGCATCCGATTGACCTGAATGCGCACCGCGACATCCTGCGGCGATGCGGCAGCGGCGACGGCCGTCGCCGCGAGAGTGAGGACCAAGACCACGCCCGCGACCAGGAGAGGAGTGCGGAGAGGTCGGTGCGAGCGCCGCATAGTGGCAGGCCGTGAGTCCTTCTCCGCCGCGACCGGTGGAGGGGGCGCTCAACGTAACACGGCCTCGGTGATGCTTCTCCTGCTGCAGGAAAAGCTGCAGACGCAGGGATTCCTAGGCGCGAGAAATACTCGCGACGTGCAGCTCCCGGGGGGCGCCCTCGGCTCGAAGGCGCTTGGACCGACCAGCGCGCAGTCCATCGAGGTCGATCTTCGCGAGCAGCACGTCCGAGACCAAGACCTGGTCGGCCTTGGCGGCATCGGCCACCCGGGCCGCGACATTGACGTCGACGCCCAGGTAGTCGCCGCCGAGCTTGCGCGGGGCTCCCCAGTGGATGCCGGCGCGCATCTTCGGCTGATAGCCGTCCACGTCTATCTCCTTGACCGCCGCCTGGGCATCGAGCGCGGCCTCGACCGCCTCCTGCCCTGAGAGAAAGGTCGCCATCAGGCCGTCACCGAGCCGCTTGACGATCCGGCCCTCGTGCGCAAGGACCGGGGCCTCCACGCCCTCTCCGACCGCGCGCAACAGGTTCAGGGCCTGTGTGTCGCCGGCCTTGAGTGCCCACGACGAGAAATTCACGAGGTCGGTGAACATGACGGCCATCGAGCGGTCGCCGTGGCCGCGGCCGGTCGCCTCAGACAGTGACTGCCACACCTGGAGCCCGGCCATCCCGAGCTCCTGAACGACGCTCTGGCGGTCCGGGCGCATGGCCGAGACCTGCCGCGCGATCACCTCCGCCGGACGTTTGCCGGCGGTCGACATGGCGTCGCCGAAGCGCTCGTCGCCGGGCAGGCGACGGCGCAGGCGCTGGGTGGCTGACAGCAGCGAGGGCTGAGCGTCGACCTGGGCGGCGACGCGCCGCAGGCGGGCGAGCCGCTCCTCGGGCTTCTCTGCCGCCTCGCCGTCGGAGTCAGCGGCTGGCTGGTGGTCGTCCTGGGGTTCGAGCTCGTCTGATTCCATGGGCGAGAGTCGGCCGGAATGACCGGAATGGCGGGAGCAGGATTCGAACCTGCGAAGGCGTAGCCACTCGGTTTACAGCCGAGCCCGTTTGACCGCTCCGGAATCCCGCCAGAGGGTCGCTGAGTCTAGCGATGCGGGGTCTCTCAACAGGGGCTCGCCGGGCTCGATCTCAAAGTCGAAGTACTTCGGTCCACCCAGCCTGATTGCGCTGCCTCCACCCACCGCGGTAGATGGAATAAACCATCGACGGCCGTCGCCGACGAGAACGAAGAGGTAGTCATAGCGAGACGGGTCCAGCCGCTTGACGACTCCATTCCAGCTGCGATTTCCGCCCCGGGTGCAGACGGCGATTTCCCATCGGCCCAGGCGAAAGGAGGTGGAGGTTTTGACCTGGACACGGACCAGCCCGGTGCCCCACTCGGTGACCAGATCGAAATCCGGGCTATGACCGATCGGCAGGAAGACCGGGAGTCCGTGCGCACCAAACCACAGGATGGCCGACATCTCGCCCTTGTCGCCCTGACCCCGCGGATCACGCTTAACGACCTCTTGCATGACCAGAACATACGTTCTGGTCCGGACGGAACGCCTCCTACGAAGCGTCTCGCAACCGCTGAGCCTCGGGCAACGCCTCGAGCTTCTTGAGCGTGTGGTTCTCGATCTGCCGGATGCGCTCCCGGGTCACGTTGAACGCACGCCCCACCTCTTCCAGGGTGAAAGGCCGCTCACCGGTCAAACCGAAGCGCATCTCGATCACCTCGCGCTCGCGCGCGGGCAACGCCGCCAGCGCCCGGCGCAGGTTGTCGCGGCGCAGGTGCTCGGCGGCCAGCTCGAACGGCGACTCGGCCGTCTGGTCCTCGACGAAGTCACCGAGGGCGGACTCGTCACCGTCTCCCACCGGCTTCTCCAAGGACACCGGCTGCTGGGCCATCCGCAGAACGTCGCGAACCTCGCGCACGGTGGTCTCGAGCTCGACGGCGATCTCCTCGGGAGTCGGCTCCCGCCCGAGCTGCTGGACCAGCTGACGCTCCACGTGCACGACCTTGTTGAGCTTCTCGACCATGTGCACGGGGATCCGGATCGTCCGTCCCTTGTCGGCGATCGCGCGCGTGACCGCCTGGCGGATCCACCAAGTGGCGTAGGTAGAGAACTTGTAGCCGCGGCGGTAGTCGAACTTCTCGACTGCGCGGATCAGCCCGAGCGAGCCCTCCTGGATCAGGTCGAGCAGTGAGAGCCCACGGCCGAGGTAGCCCTTGGCGATCGAGACAACGAGCCGCAGGTTGGCCT
>JBAPXO010000225.1:0-2119 GCA_049284255.1 Solirubrobacteraceae bacterium
GGCAACAGCGGCTGGACGAGCTACCTGCCGCAGGACACCAGCTCCTATCCCCAATTCACCGGCGGTCAGGCGGCGGCGTTCGCCGCGCTGACCAGCCAGGCCAAGAGCCACGGCGCGATTCCCCTGAGCGATGGCTCGGTGCGCGACGTCTGGACTGGGGAGAACGCCCCGGACACGGCTCGGCTCGACAATCTCGAGAGCGGGATCCTCGCGTTTGCCGGCTGCTCACAGGGTGTCAACGGAGGTCCACCGTTTCAGATGTGCACCCCGCCGGCCGGCACCAGCGGCTTCGCCGCGGCGGACTGGACGAACGTGATCAACGAGACGCTGGCCGAGATCAGACTGGCACGCAGCGCGGATGACTTCTTCACCGAGCTCGGCACGCTGCGCCAGCAGCTGTTCATCGTCCAAGGCGCGGAGCTGGACGCGACCGCCACCAGCCTGGGCCTCGAAGGCGCAACCGGCAACGAGACCTCGGTGCAACCCGGCGAGCTGATGGCGACGATGTTGAGACTCGCCGGCGCGCTCGCGCACGAGGTCCCCGGCGCCGGTCCGAGTTTGGAAGTCGCCGCCGAGCTGGTGGGCTTGATGACCTCGAGCTCACCGACGCTCACGTCCGAGTTCAACGCGACCTATGCCGATCTGAAGGTCAAGTTCGCGACCGCGGTGACTGAGGTGGACAAGGGGCTCGCGGTGCAGAGCCAGGAGATGCGCCAGAGCTACGGACTGTTGCGCCTGGTCAGCCAGTTGACCGCGGGCAACGGTGCGTGGAACAACCCCGACCTGAACGGCCTGGAAAGTGTCAACGCCCAGGGCTTCGCCCTCTGGGTCTACAAGCAGCTACTGCCGACCATGTACAACCGCTACGTAGTCACCAACTGCCGACACAGGTTCAATGGCATCGACGATTGTGTGCCGATCGGGCAGAAGGTCGGGGTGGTGGACGGAGACACCGCGGACTTCACCGCACTGGCGTCACCCGGATATCGGTGTTACCAGCAGGACCCCGATACCTTCTGCGACTACAAAAACCTCAGCTTCCCGACCGATCTAGCCGGGAAGCTGTTCGGTGACCTGTCCTCGACTTGCGACTACCAGGGAAGCGCAAACACCATCTGGACCTACGGCTGCAACCTCGGCGTCAACCCGAAGAGCAGCGTGGGCCTCGCGGATGGGACCGCCAACGGCTGGGATTTCGCGAACAACTTCGGAAACCCCTGCTATCTGTGCGCCAGCGTATCGCGGCCCGCCGGGCGGATAGCAATCGGCCGTGCCGGCCAGGTGCGGCTGACCGGCAACCTCACCCTCCCGACGGGGTATGGGGTGAAGAGCGCCAGCGTCGATCCGGCGCGGCTCTTGTACCAGGCTGGTCCCCTGCCCCGCCTGGTGGACGCCGGGCCGGGCGTACGGGCTACTGGCGCACTGAAGCTGACCGTCCACACCGGCGCTTCACCGGGGAAGAGCGCTTCGGCCGACGGCCCTTCGGGCCAACTCTCGCTGGGACGCGGCGTCGCAGGTCAGCGTCGGTTCAGCTTGAGCGTGACCGGGGTGAGGGTCGGAGTCCCAGCGGCGTGTCGGCAGCTGCCCACAGGCGATGCTCTGGCCACGCCGGCGGTCGCGCTGAGCACGACGTTCGTGGTCGGAGACCAGAATCGCCGCCAGGAGGTTTCGGTGCCCTCGATGTGGCGTTGCGTGCGCGACCGGGCCGGGGTGATCACCGGGCTGGCGCCGGCGGTGACACGGCGCGTCGCCCAACGGTCAGGCTTGGCGCTATCGCTCGCCGGCCCCCGAGCGGTGAGTCCCGGCGCGACGCTCACCTACGCGGTGCGCGTGCGCAATCGGCGGCGCGGGCCGCGGAACCGGCTGGTCTCCTCGTTGTGGCACGTGCTCGTTCAGGGCACGCTGACCTCTTCGCGGTCGACGGGTCAGTCGGGCAGTTCGGCACCTCGACGCAGTGCGGCCTGGAAGCTTGTCGAGCTGCGCCGCGGCCAGTCACGGACGCTGCGGCTCCACGTCCAGATCCCCCGCACGGTCCGCGGGCGCGTCTGCCTCGCCGCTGTCGCACGCGCCGACTCCGCGCGAGCCGCCGGCACACGACTATGCACACGCGTCATATCGC
>JBAPXO010000226.1:0-7880 GCA_049284255.1 Solirubrobacteraceae bacterium
GATCAGGAACATCGCCAAGGCGGCCAGGGCGCCGCCGCCCGCGAGCGCCAGCCGACTGGGCGCCTCGCTGGCCCGGGCGTTCGCCTGCGAAAGCGCGGCGAAGGGTGCGCTCAGGCTGAAGTCGGTGCTCGCTCGGAGCAACGTGGCCTGCGCGGCCTGCAGCCGGCGCTGCAGGGCTGCGAGCTGCCAGCTTTGCAGCCGCGCCAGGGCGGGCACCGCCAGCCACGACTCCGTGCGATAGACGCCCGCGAGGCCGCTGAGCGTGGCGAGCCCCGTCGGGTCGCCGTCGACGAGGACCGGGGGGCTGGCCGATCCCGTAGGGGCGAAGCCAAGGGGAGCCGCCGAGGCCAGGGTTCCGCGCCCAGCCAGCGTGATCGAGACGCCGGCGCTCGACAGCCGTCGGAGCTTGAGCTGCCGGGAGACCAGGAGCATCGGGCAGCCCGCCGCACGGCAGCGCCCGAGCCCCGCCGCCTCAGGGCCGGTCACCCACCGTCTCAAGGGAAGGATGGCCGCGGGACGCACCACGGCCCCGTCGAGCCGGACGGCGTTCAGGAGCACGATCCGCGTCTGCTGGGTCAGCCCGAGCTCGTCGAGCACCCCCCTCGCCTCCTGCTTGGCGGTCGCCGACAACGGCGGCCCCTGCCAGGTGACCGTCACCGCCCGCTGAGCCACCGGGAGCGAGGTCAGGACCGCCCGCGCAGCTCGATCGCCGGTGATCGTGCCCTCGGCGGCGATCGCGCATGCGAAGGCCGTGGCGAGCGTCAGTCCGACGATCGGCAGCAGCCACCGTGAGGGTCGGCGGCGGGCACGAGCGACCACGAGGATCAGCGGTGCCGTCAGCGCCCCCATCGTCAGCGCTCTGCGCTTCGCTGCCGGCGGTAGTGGCGACGCGCCTTGGTGCGACCGCCGCAGACCGACATCGCGCACCAGCGCCCGGAACGGTTCTTGGAGTGGTCATAGAACGCCCACCCGCAGTGCTCACCGGGGCAGATCTTCAGGCGAGACCAGCTCCCGTCGGCGATCGCGCACGCCGTCAAGGCCATGAGCACGCCGATCGCTCCGGCCGCTCCAGTGCCCGGCGCCGCGGCAAATTTCTGCTCGCCGCCAAGACGCACCTCCACGGCCGCTCCGCGGGCCGCGCCGTCGAGCCGCTGGAGGGCGAAATCCGTCTCCGGGCCACCGGCCGCCAGCGCGCGCAGGCCCTCGCGGACGGCGAGGGCGTTCTCGAGATCAAAGACGTCGGCGTACGGGCGGTCCGCGGACAATCCGGCTCTGTGCAGCCAGACACTGAGCGCCTCCGGAGTCGCCAGGACCTCGGCCCCGTGGTCGTGCTCGAGGTCGTAGTGGGTGTTAATGAAGGCCTGGACCACGGCGAGCTGACCCGGTGCCGGCGCCCGTCCGCCAGGTTGGATCCGCGCTACCTCTCTCTTACCGGTCATACGCCTTTGCCGGTAAGAATAATGACTGATGTGACGCCGGGAGGCGCCCACGAGCGGCGGCCGAGAAGCTCCCGGGCGGCTTAGGGGGTGTGACCGCGGGGATGGGCGGGTCCTATACTGACCCGACCCGACGAGGAGCGACGGCGTTGCAGGAAATGGTGATCTACGGCGTGAGCTTCGACATGGTCGGCAAGCAGCCGATCGTGCTGCTCAAGACCGTGGAGAGCAACAAGTTCCTGCCGATTTGGATCGGTCACCCCGAGGCGGCGGCCATCCTGATGAAGCTCCAGGGCGCCTCCACGCCGCGTCCGATGACCCATGACCTGCTCTCCGACATGCTCGGGGAGCTCGAGGTCGAATGCACGCGGGTGTCGGTGACCGAGCTGCGGGAGAACACCTTCTACGCCTCGATCAGCCTCCGCGCGGGCGGCCGCGAGCTCGAGATCGACTCGCGTCCCAGCGACGCCCTCGCCCTGGCCGTGCGCTCCGGCGCCCCGATCTTCGCCGCCGATGAGGTGATCACCGAGTCCGCGATCGAGTTCGAACACGAGGTCGAGGACACCGAGGAAGTCGTCGAGAAGTTCAAGGACTTCCTGGACCGGGTCACCCCGGAGGATTTCGCCTCCGACGAGTAGCCGGGCGGTAAAAGTCTGGCTACGCCGCGGGGACGACCACGGCCGCCAGCACCCGCTCCACGAGCTCGTCAAAGGAGATCCCGGCCGCCTCGGCGGCTTGGGGAAGCAGGCTGGTCTCGGTCAGCCCGGGGATCGGGTTTACCTCGAGCACGAACAACTCGTCGGTGTCGGACTCGAGCATCAGGTCCACCCGCGCAAATCCTGAGCACCCGAGCAGCGAGTAAGTCGCAAGCGCGATCGAGTTGGCCCGCGCCGCGACCTCGTCGGAGAGCTCGGCTGGGCACACGAAGCGGGTACGCCCGATCTCATACCTGGCTTCGAAGTCGTAGAAGCTCGCCTGGTCCGGGACGGCCTCGACGATCGGCAGCGCTCCCGGCCCGACTCCGGAGTCCAGGATCGAGATGGCGAGCTCCCGTCCGGATACGAAGCGCTCGAGCAGCACCTTGCGGTCATAGGAGAAGGCCGCGACGAGCGCCGCGGGCACGTCGTCGGGCGTGCGCGCGAACTTGATCCCCAGAGCCGAGCCTTGCCGTGCGGGCTTGACGACGATCGGAAATGCCAGACGCTCCTCGATCGCGGGCAGGGCCTGCGCCGCCCCCAGGGCCTCCAGCGCCGTCTCGTTAAAGGCGTAGAAGTCGGGTGTCGGGATCCCGTGGTCGCGCATGGCGTGCTTGGCGAGCACCTTGTCGGCCGCACGGATACATGCCGAAACACCCGATCCGGTGTACGGCACCCCCATGACCTCCAGCAGCTCCTGGACGGTGCCGTCCTCGCCCTCGGGTCCGTGCAGCGCCACGAACGCGAAGTCGGCTCGGGCCTCGGTCAGCCGCGCGACCAGGTCGGGGCCGACGTCGATCGGCAGCACCTGATGGCCGAGTCGCTCGAGCGCGTCCTGCACCCGGGCGCCGGAGCGCAGCGAGACCTGGCGCTCCAGTGAGCGCCCGCCCTTGAGCACGGCCACGCGCAGGCAGTCCGCTCGGCTTCCGGCCTCGCTTAATTGGGCTGCGCGCATGTCGTCCGGCTGACTCATCCCGCGCGCTCGCTGTGAGCGACGGTTACCCCGCTCATCCCGCGCGCTTGCGCTGCGCGGGCAGCGAGACCACCTTGGCCAACTCCTCGCGCGCCTGACTCCCCTGAGGCTCCCGTCCCCGTCGCGAGTCCTCCTCACGCGGGCGCGGCGAGGCGCCCGTGAGCGTGCCGTACATCGCGACCTGCTCGCGCACGACCTCGCCGATCCGCCGGACCCCCTCGTGGATGCGGTCCTCATCGACCCCGGAGAAGTTCAGTCGCATGGCATTGCCACCCCGGCCGTCGACGTAGGCGGCTCGCCCGGGCACGAACGCCACGTGCTCCTGGAGGGCGCGCGCCAACAGGTCGGTGGTATCGATGTAGTCGGGCATCGTCGCCCACAGGAACAGTCCGCCCCGGGGATGTGTCCAGGTGGCCTCCCGTGGGAAATGTTCGGCGAGCGCGTCGAACATGACGTCGCGCCGTCGGCGATAGATCTCCAGCAGCGAGCTGACGTAGTCACTCCATCCCCCAGCGTCGAAGTAGGCGCTGACGAAGTACTGCGAGATCGACGACGAGCACAGGTCAGAGCCCTGCTTGCCGATCTGCATCTTCTGCAGAATCGGCGCCGGGGCGACCGCCCAGCCCAGGCGCACCCCGGGTGAGAGGATCTTCGAGAACGTGCTGGCGTAGATCACGAATTCGTCGTCGAGCGAGTGCAGGGTGGGCAGCGGCTCCCCCTCGTAGCGAAGGAGTCCGTAGGGGTTGTCCTCCAGCACCAGCAGCTCGCGCTCGCCGGCGATCCGCACCAGCTCGCGCCGTCGCTCCAGCGACATCGTCACGCCGGCCGGATTGTGGAAATTGGGCACGGTGTAGATGAACTTCGGCCGCCGCCCGCTGCGCTCGAGCTCGTCGAGCAACGCCTCGAGATCGCCGACGCGCATCCCGTCGTCGTCCATCGTGACCTGCACGATGTCGGCTTGGTAGGCGCAGAAGGTGGGGATCGCGCCCGGGTACGTCGGGGCCTCGCAGACGACGACATCGCCGGGATCGAGCAGCGTCTTGCAGACGAGATCGATCACCTGCTGGCCTCCGGTGGTGACGAGCACCTCGTCGGTGTCGACCTCCATGCCCTCGGCCGCCATCACCTCGGCGATGCACTCTTGGACGCGCGCGAAGCCCTCGGTGGGGCCGTACTGGAGCGCCCGCGCACACGACTCCGAGGCGACCGTGCCCATAAGCCCGGCGTAGGAGTCAGGCGGGAAGGTGGAGGTGTCCGGGAGACCGCCGGCCAGCGAGATGATGTCGTCGCGTTCGGTGAGCGCCATGAGGTCACGCATGGCCGAGGAGCGCATCACCTTGGTACGCGCTGCGAACAACCCGGAGTAGCGTTCGATGTCCCTGGTGGTGGACCCGGGACGACGCCCGCTGGGACGATTTGCACCCGACCAGCCACCGCCGAGCCCGGCCGAGCTCATGCGAGCCTCTCGTCTATCGTCACGCCTCGTCACGGTACAGCACGATGCATTTGGTCTTCGACATCTTCACGGGGGTTGGGATCGCCGCTGCGGCGGGGATTCGGCCATTCCTGCCCGCGCTCGCCGTGGGCGCGCTCGGGGCCGGCGACGTCAACATCGACTTCACTCACTGCAGCTTCTCTTTCCTGGAGCAGGCTCCTTTCCTGCTTGCGATGGCGGTACTCGCCGCGCTGCTGGCCTTCGCCGAGCGGCGGATCTCCCAAGAGCGGCTGGAGCGCGGCCCCGCCGGGCTGCTGATCGCCGGGGCCGCTATCGCTGTCGGGGCGCTGCTGTTCGCCGGTTCGCTGTGCCGCGGCGGGTACGCGATCTGGCCGGGCATCGTGGGCGGGATCGTGTGCGCGGTGATCGGGATCCTGGCCACCCGGCCGCTGCTGGCTCGGGTGCGGGCACGGCTGGATGCCGAAACGGTGGGCGCCCTGGGGCTGTTCACAGAGGCCGCGGCGCTGATCGCGGCCGTGCTCTCGGTGCTCGCCCCTCCCGTGGGCGTGATCGTGTTGGCGCTGCTGCTGTGGCTGGTGATCGCCGGGCGGGGCCGCGGCGATCAGAAGTACGCCGGCCTGCGAATCCTGCGCTGAGCGGCGCTGACATGCGCGTCCTCTGCCCATGAGCGGCGAGCCCAAAAAGCTGGTGCTCGTCGTGATCGATGCCATGAAGCCCTCGATGCTCGAGCGGGCGATCGCCTCAGGCCGCGCCCCGGCACTCGCGTTGATCCATGCCAACGGCGTCTACGTCGACGACTGCGTGGCCCAGTTCCCCTCTGTGACCCCGGTGTGCGCGGCGACGATCACCACCGGAGTGGGGCCTGACCAGCACCTCATTCCCAGCATGAACTGGTACCACCGCGAGGAGGGCCGGTACATCGAATACGGCTCGAGTTTCTCGGCCTCGCGTCAGTTCGGGGTCCTGCGGTCGCTGACCGACACCGTCTACCGCATGAACTCAGAACACCTTTCGCAGGACGTCGAGACGGTGTTCGAGTCGCTGGACGACGCTGAGGTCCGGACGGCCGGGACGACCTACCTGATCTACCGCGGGCGCCACGAGCACGAGGTTTCAAACGAGTCGGCGCTCGCCCGGATCGTGACCTCGACGCTCTTCCGGCGCACGATCGAAGGCCCGAAGGAGCTCTTCTACGCCGATATCTACGCCTCCCGGCGGACCGGTTGTCGTGGTCAGCTCGGTCTGCCTGGGGCACGCGACCAGCACACGGGCTGCGTCGGCGCCTACCTGATCGCCCACGACTTGTTCGACTTCATGCTCTTCTCCCTGCCCGACAACGACGGCTACTCGCATCGCAACGGACCGCATGCTCAGGTGACCTCACTGGCGGCCGCCGATCGCCAGCTCGAGCGGCTCATGCACGCGGCAGGGGGGATCGACCAGTTCCTCGCACAGTACGCCGTGATCGTGTGCTCTGACCACTCTCAGGCGCCGGTCGAGGAGCGGATCCGGCTCGACCTTGCCTTCGACGAGTTCACAGTGGCCCGCCCGAGTGCCGCACGTTCGGCCGGCGGGGAGATCGCGCTGAGCCCCGCCCAGCGCTCGGCGATGATCTACGCGTTGGACGAGGACCGCAAGCAGGAGACCGTGGCGCGCTGTCTCGAGATCGCGGGCGAGCTCGAGGGCGTGGATCTGGCGATGTGGCGATCGGGCGAGAACGGCAGCGGCGAGGCCGTGATCCGGGGCCGGCGCGGCGAGCTTCACTTCTCTCCCGGCGGCGACCTACAGGATCTCCGCGGTGAGAGCTGGAGCGTCGACGGGAACCTGGCGGTCCTGCGCGCCGAGATCCAGGACGGGCGGTTTCTGTCGACCGAATACCCGGATGCGCTCGCGCGGGTGTGGTCGGCCCTTCACTGCCCCAACGCCGGAGAGATCCTGCTCTCGGCGGCGCCCAGTTATGAGTTCGTCGACTGGGGGGGTTCGGACCACGTAGGTGGCGGATCGCACGGATCGCTGCACCGATCGGACTCGCTGGGGGCGCTGCTGTGGTGCGGCACCGGACCCGACTCACGGAGCGTGCGGGCGCAGTGGTCGCTGCGCGACGTCACCCCGCTTATTACGGAGCATTTCGGGATAAGTTGAGGTCCAGACCACCGATTAGCGGCGAGTTAACCCGTCCAGACTCTTACGGCGAAGCAATTATTCGCCGATACATTGACCGAATGCCTGAAGCAGAAATGACCACCGCAGTCGTCGAGCTGCCCTTTCACCACCGTGTGCGGCTCGGCGTCCGCAAGGGCCACAACTGGCTCCAGCTGATCCGGTTCGCCAGCGTCGGCGCCACCGGCTACATCGTCAACCTGGCAACGTTTGCCTTGTGCGTTCACGTGCTTGGGATCGACTACCGGATCGCCTCCCCGATCGCCTACTTCGTGGCGACGACCAACAACTTCTGGTGGAACCGGCATTGGACCTTCGGCCATGCCCGCGAGTCTCATCCGGCGCAGCAGGCATGGAAGTTCTATGCCGTCTCCCTCGTCTCCTTCGGCTTCAACTACGTGATCCTGATCTCGCTCGTCAAGGGAACCGGCATGGAGGAAGTGCTCGCCCAGGCGATCGCCAACGCGCTCGCGACGCCGATCAACTTCCTTGGGCAGAAGCTCTGGAGCTTCCGCAACTGAGCCGCCCGTGGGGCCGGCAGCTTGTTGGCTGAGGCGCGCCCCGCTGACCGCTTGATCCCCCGGCTGCTCCTAGCAGCCGTGATGGCGCTGATCGCATCCACGGTCCTGGTCGCGCCGGCGGGCGCGGTCACCGCCCACAGCACGCGTACTGGGAACGCTCCGCGGGCCACGACCGCCTCGGCCACGACCGCCTCGGCCACGACCGTCGCGCCCGGGACGCCGGTGCTGGTCCCCTCCTTGACAAAGCCGCCCGCCGGCTACCGTCTTACCGCCGCGCAGGTCCTGCGTATCGCCTCGGCCGACCCCCGGGTCAAGGCTGAGCTGCGCAACCATCCCAAGGCCGCGCCCTACGAGTACACCAAGGGCGCCCCTACGTGGCAGGTGAGCTGGTTCTCAGCCTCTCGGCCTCAGAAGGAACTCATGCAGGTCTACATCGACGACGTCAGTGCGCGCGTGACCCAGGTGTGGACGGGTTTTCAGGTTCCGTGGTCGATGGCCCGCGGCTACCCGGGAGCCTTCGGACGCCAGGTCAACGCCTGGTACCTGTGGCTGCCCCTGTGCCTGCTGTTTGTCGCTCCATTCTTCTCATGGCGCAGGCGTCTGCGACTGCTGCACCTTGACCTGCTGATGTTGCTGGGG
>JBAPXO010000227.1:0-1591 GCA_049284255.1 Solirubrobacteraceae bacterium
CCTTTTTGTTCCCCAGCGCCGACAAGCCGGCTTCCTCGAGCAGCCGTCGCTCGTCGACCTTGCTGGAAGACGTCAAGGGCAGCTCGGCCACCAAGACGAATCGATCGGGCAGCATCGTCTCCGGCAGCCGCTCGCTCGCGGCCTGGCGAGCGGCGAGCGGGGTGAGCTCGCCGTGGGGCACCACGAATGCGACAACCCCCAGATCGCCGTGCAGGTCGAAGGTCGTGCACGCCACGGATGCGACCCCGTCGGTACCACCGAGCGCCTCGGTCACCTCGACCAGCGACATCCGCACACCATGTCGCTTGATGACGCGGTCCGAGCGCCCCACGTATACGTAGTTGTCCCGCTCGTCGCGGAAGACGAGGTCACCGGTGCGGTAGAGGGTGGTTCCTTCGACGACGTCCGTCCGCAGCACCGCTGCACTCAGCGCCGGGTCGTTCAGATATCCAGCCATGAGTTGCAGTCCGCCGATGTACAGCTCGCCGACCACTCCAGGACGATCCACCACCCCTCCCTGCTCATCAACGAGGTGGAACCAGCTCCCGGGATGAGGATGACCGATCGGTACCAGCCCGGCGTCGAGCAACTCGGGCGTCAGATCCAGATGGGCGACGGCGATCGTCGTCTCGGTAGGGCCGTACCGGTTCACTACCCGCAGTCCCGAACTGGCGGCCCACACCGCCCTGATGTCGGCTGTAGACGGCGCTTCGCCGCCCAGGGCCATCACTCTCAGCGAGGTGTCAGCCAACTTCGCCAGACGGCCGCTGGCCCGGAGCAACCGGAGGTAGCTGGGAGAGAAGCTGGTCGCCGTGACCCCCTCGCTGACGACAATAGAGAAGAACCTGCGTGGGAACAGGAGTGCTTCTCGGTCGGGGATGACGAGGGGGACGCCGCGCACGAGCGGAGGAAAGATGGCAGAGAAGGACCCGTCAAAGTGTACGGGCGAAACGCATAGGGCCCGGTCGTCCGCGGTGAGTCCCACGGCGTCGGCGCATGCTTCGACTGCGGTGAAAAAGGCCTTCGCGGAAATCTGCACCCCCTTCGGGATACCGGTCGTCCCCGATGTGTAAATGACGTAGGAGATGGGGCCCATTACCGGTGGTGGCGTGTGCCCATCTGCGACGCTCAACGCCGAAAGGGAAGTCCATGCCGTGCCGACGGGAAGTCCCGATGGCGCCGTTTGGTCCGAGCCTGCGGTAATGACCTGTGCGGGCCGGCAGTCGGCCACGATCTGCGCACGGCGAAGATCTGGATCGGTGATCGCCAGCGGAACGAACGTGGCCCCCGCCCACAGACAGCCCAATGCCGCCACCACGAAGTCCACAGAATTGCCGATCAGTAGGGCAATCCGATCCCCGGGCTCGACGCCTTTCTGAAGCAAGCCAGCGGCCACTCGTCCGGCGGCGGCGCGCAACTCGCCGCGGGTCAGCGCGCGATCCAGGTCCTTGACAGCTAACCGATCCGGGGCTCGATCAGCGTGGTCCAGCACCGCATCGAGCACGCCGTGGTCCGTCACGCCTCCTCGTAGGTGCTGCACGCTCGCTATTCTCACTCACCGGCGGAGGTCACCGAACCACGCCGCTAAAAG
>JBAPXO010000228.1:0-6436 GCA_049284255.1 Solirubrobacteraceae bacterium
GAGCGTAAACGTACACATTCGTTGCTACAAATACAACAACAGTCGCTAAAAACGCATCATATGTTCCAAGTTGTTAATAATCCGATAGACTTCGCTCGAGACCGTCCCACGACGCGGACGGGCTGCGCGCGGCGAAGCGAACGGAGATCCAGGTGTCCAAGACCTTTATGCGGGGGCTCGCCCTCCTCGAGTTGATCGACGTCCACGGCCCGGTCACGGTGACCGAGCTTGCGCGGCTCAGCGGCCTCGACAAGTCGGTCGTCTCGCGGATGATCACCGGCTGCGAGCCGGACGGGTGGGTGGTCCGCAGCGACGGAAAGCTCGGCCTGGGCCCGCGCGCCGCTTTGCTCGGACACTCCAGCCCGGCCGGAACAGCGATCCGCCAGGCCGAGCCGCTCGTTCATGCCGTCGCCGGTGTCACCGGGATGCTCACCCAGGTCTACGCGCTGGTCGGCAGTCGGGCCGTCATCATCGCGTCGGCCAGCGGGAGGGGCCCTAGCGTCCCCACCGGCCTGGGCATCGGCGTACCGCTGTTCGCGACCGCCGCCGGCATGACGGTCGCCGCCCAGCTCGACCCCGCAGAGCTCGAGCGGCTCCTCCCCCCCGAGCCGTTTCCCGACGCCACTCAGGACCTAGTGGGCCTCGCGGGCTATGCCCCGGCGTCCGCGGCGATGTTCGCCAACCACAACGAGCCCCTGCGCTCCTCGCCTAGCATCGCCCGCAATCGCAGTCAGCTAGCCGCGCAGATGGAGATCATCCGGCGTGACGGAGTGGCCATCGACGACGGCGATCTGCACCCTGAGATGGGGTGCACGGCGATCCCTTGGGCCCGGCCCGGTCTTCCGGCGGCGCTCGCCTGCATGGGCTCCCCCGCCGATCTCGCGGGCTCCAGCGAACTCGTCAGGAGCGCGCTGGACGCGGCCGCCGCGCCCGGGGCGCGACCCGATGACGTGGTTGCCGCGGCCGCACGAGCGATCCACGCCCGGCCCAGCCAGGTGATGCGCATGATCACCGGCGACCCGCCTCCCGATGCCTGACGCCCGCGGGGCTAGCGCCGGGTGGCCCGGCTGGCCTCGATCAGCTCGGCCAGCCGCACGAGCTTGACGCGCGGGCGCCCCGAAGATTCGCCGAGTGCCGATTCGTGGGCGTCGATGGCCTCCCAGTCGCCCCACGTCACCAGGCCCGGGACCCGGTCGTCCAGCCACTCGGTGATCGTCTCGGGATCGCAGTCCTCAGGCGTCGGCTCTCCCAGCTCGCCGGCCTCCGCGTCCTCCAGGATCCGCGCGACGGTGTCGGCGGCATCCTTCTTATTGGTCCCGATCACCCCCGAGGGGCCGCGCTTGATCCAGCCAACGGCGTATTCGCCGCGGCAAACCGAGGAGTCCGCACCGACCACCCGGCCGTCGATGTTGAGGATCAGGCCCCGCCGCTCCTCGAACGGGATCCCGGCCAGCGGTACCCCGCGGTAGCCGATCGAGCGCAGGACGAGCCCGCACTCGATGGTCTCCTCCTCGCCCGTGGGCTCGGCACGGACGCGCCCATCCGGTTCATGGACGAGCCGGTTTATGCCGATCCGCACCCCGGTCACAGGGCCGTCGCCGCCGTCGCCGAGGATCTCCAGGGGAGAGCGCAGGAAGCGAAGCTCAAGCCGATGCGTCTTGCCGGTCGGCTGACGCTCGGCGTATTCACGCAGGATCTCGACGTTGCGGCGCTTGGTGGTGTCTTCCGGCTCGGGGACGTCTTGCAGCTGCGCGGGGTCGACGATCACGTCGGCACGCTCGAGTTCGCCCAGTTCGCGCAGCTCGGGGTTGGTGAAGGCAGCCTCCGCCGGACCCCGCCGTCCGAGCAGGACGACCTCGTTGACCCCGGCCATGCCGAAGGCGTCGAGCGCGTGGTCAGCGGTGTCGGTGGGGGCGAGTTCCCCGGGGTCGAGCACGAGCATCCGGGCGACGTCGATGGCGACGTTACCGTTGCCGATCACCACGGCCCGCCCACCGTTGAGATCGAAGCTGTGGTCGGCGAAGTGAGGGTGACCGTTGTACCAGGCGACGAACTCGGTCGCGGGATGTGACCCTGGACGATCCTCGCCCGGGATCCCGAGCCGGTTGTCGTTTGCCGTCCCGACGGCGTACACGACGGCGTGGTAACGCGCCAGGAGCTCCTCGCGGCCGACATGAACGCCGAGCTGGACACCGCCGAAGAAGCGAAACGCCTCATGTTGGGCGGTCTTGGCGTAGACCCGAGTGACCGACTTGATCTTCGGGTGGTCGGGCGCAACCCCGGCCCGGACGAGGCCGAACGGAGTTGGAAGTAGGTCATAGAGATCGACCTCGAAGCCCGCCTTGAGCAGCTGGTCGGCGGCATAGAAGCCCGACGGCCCCGCGCCGATGATCGCCGCGCGGTTCACGAGCGCACCGACCCGGTGTCCACGCTCGAGATCACAGCGGAAGCCAGGTAGCGCCGACGGAGCTCCTGGTAGTCGACGGTCGCCATCTCGGTCCAGCGGGCGGCGCCCCCGCCGAGCTCCTTCTTGACCTTGATCGGGACGCCCGCACACAACGTGGCCTTCGGGGCTTCCATCCGGTCGGCGACAACCCCCCCGGCCGCGACCACGGCACGCTCCCCTACCCGTGCTTGATGCAGCACGATCGCCCCCATCCCGACGACGGCGTGATCCTCGACCACGCAGCCCTCCAGCAGGGCCCCGTGTCCGATGGTTACCGCCTCGCCGATGATCGTCGGGAGGTCAATGGCGCAGTGGATCACGGCGTTGTCCTGGATCGAGCAGCGAGGCCCGACCTCGATGTGGCTGAGGTCGCCGCGCAGCACCGCCCCGAACCACACGCTGGCGTCGTCCCCGATCGTCACGTTGCCGATCACAACCGCCGTCGGCGCCAGGTAGACGCCCGCTCCGATCGTTGGTGCAACGCCGTCGAGTTCTACGAGCGTGGCCATCCAGAGCCCCGAATCCAGCCGGCGCAATGCCCGCCGTTTGTCCTGCGATGTGAGCTCCACATGTGCACTGACTATAGGCTGCCGGGGGTGCTCACCAGCCCCCACACACGGCCACGGCCGGCGTGACCGACCCGCATTTCCGCACCGTCCCCGGCGTCTATGCGCCGGTGGTGGCGCCCGAGCGCAGCTTCGATGCGCTGCTCGGGCTGGAACTCGTCGAGCACGACACTCCCGGAGTGCTGCGGGCCCGCGTCGCGGTCCGCGACGAACTGCGTGCGCGCGCCGGGGGCCTGCACGGAGGAGTGATCACCGCGGTCGCCGAGAGCCTGGCCTCCCGCGGGACCTGGATCGGCGTCGGCGATCCCGGCAAGCTCGTGATGGGCCTCTCCAACGAGACCAGCCACCTGTCGCCGATCCGCAGCGGGCACCTCAACGCGCTGGCCAGCGTCCGTGACCGCGGGGAGGCGGCCTGGCTGTGGGAGGTTCAGTCGCTCGACGACGCCGACCGGCTGTGCGCGCTCACGATCGTCACCATCGCCGTACGAGCCCCCCGCGCGTAGAGGGGGTTAACCCCACCGCGGACTCGGGGGACGGCAGCCGCGCACATGCCAGCTTGCCCCAGCGAATGATGGGCGTCACGCAGGCAGGCTGGCGCCATGTCAATCACACGCCCGCCCTTCCCCACATCCACCACAACTGCACCCGGTACCCGACGCCGACCCGGACCCGCTCCAACGGGACTGGCCCGCTGGGTGCGCAGCGCCGCGCGTACGTCGGCCCGCCATCCCAAGACGGCGATCGCGGGGTGGCTAATCCTGATCGTCGCCTGCCTGGTCGTGGGCTCGATGAGCGGCACGCGCACGCTCTCCAACGCCGCTTCCGGGACCGGTGAGTCGGCCCGGGCGGACGCTCGCCTGACTGCCGCCGGCCTCGCCGATCCGCCCACCGAGAACGTTCTGCTGCAGTCCAGCAGGCCGGCCGAGACGGCTTCCGCGGCCCACGCCTTGGCCGAGCGCGCCCGACGGTTGCCGACCGTCAGTTCGGTCCTCACCCCGAGCACCGCTCCGGCCCTCTCGCGCACCGGTGGGCGCACCGAGATGGTGATCGTCTCTCTGCGCGCGAATCAGAACAACGACGCGAGCCGCGTCGTCGGGCTCGAAGCGGTGGTCGCCAGCGTGGCCTCCGAGCATCCTGGCGTCACCATCCAAGAGGCCGGAGGCGGCTCGATCGACCGCGCCACCACTCAGCTCGTCGATAACGGCCTGCATCGGGCGGAGCTGATCTCACTCCCCGTCACGTTGCTCATCCTCGTCCTGGTCTTCGGCGCCCTGGTGGCGGCCTCGGTGCCGCTGCTGCTCGGCTTGACCTCGGTTGCTGCCGCCCTCGGAGCCCAGGGTCTGATCTCCCATCTCGTGCCCAGCGGAAACTCCACGGCGCCGGTGGTGGTCCTGATCGGGCTGGCGGTCGGCATCGACTACTCGCTCTTCTACATCCGGCGTGAGCGTGCCGAGAGAAGGCTCGGCGCGGGGCCTGAGGCCGCCCTGGATGCGACCTCCGCGACCGTCGGCCGAGCGATCGTCGTCGCCGGGTTGACCGTGGCCATCGGGCTGGCCGGGCTCCTGTTCACGGGCTTCGGCGTGTTCACCTCGATGGCGCTCGGAGCGATCACGGTCGTCGGGTTCGCCGTCGTGGGTTCGTTGACGGTCCTGCCCGCTGTGCTGACAATGCTCGGCGAACGCATTGACCGGGGGCGCCTGGGGCGCCGGAGCAGCCGGCGCGCCCGACGTCCCGCCGGATCCGCGCGCTGGCACCGGGTGGCCACGGTCATCACCGGCCATCCACGCGTCGCGCTGGCCACTTCGGTGCTCCTCCTAGCCGGGCTGGCGGTCCCCGCACTCGGGATGAAGACGGCCAACCCCGGGGACACGGACGTGCCTGCCCGCACCCCAGTGCTCGTCGCCGAGCACGCGATCGAGCGCGCATTCCCTGGATCCTCCGATACCGCCGAGCTGGTCGTTACGGGCCACAATCTGCAGACCCCGGCGAGCCTCGGCTCGCTGCGCGCACTGGGAAGTCGGGGCATGGCGCTGACCCACGGCCGCGGCGAGGTCTCGGTGCGGGTAGGCGGCAAGCATGATGTGGCCCTGGTCGAGATCCCGATCCCGCAGGTCAGCCTGTCCTCCGAGCACCGCGACGTCGACGGGCTGCGCCAGATCCTCAAGCCGGCGACGGCTCGCTTGATTCCCGGCGCCCGGGCACAGCTGACCGGCGGCGACGCCGAGAACGTCGACTTCACCCAGCAGCTGACTGACGTCACGCCGCTGGTCGTCGGCTTCGTCTTGGCGCTCGCCTTCGGGCTACTACTGGCGAGCTTTCGTTCAGCCCGGCTCGCCCTGTCGGTGATGGCGCTGAATCTGCTCTCGGTGGGAGCGGCGTTCGGCGTCCTGGTGGCGGTCTTCCAGCATCGCTGGGCACAGTCCCTGCTGGGGTTCACGTCCAACGGCGCCGTCACCAACTGGTTGCCCCTGTTCGCCTTCGTGGTCCTGTTCGGGCTGTCGATGGACTACACCGTGCTCGTACTCGAGCGAGCTCGCGAGGCACGCCGCGCCGGGGCCAGCGCCCGAGAGGCGGCGACCGAGGCCCTCAGCGCCACCGGGGGCACCGTGACGAGCGCGGCGGTGGTCATGATCGCGGTGTTCTCGATCTTCGCCACGCTTCAGTTGTTGGAGTTCAAGCAGCTCGGGATCGGACTGGCGGCGGCGATCGCTCTGGACGCAACGGTCGTACGCGGGGTCGCCCTGCCGGCGATGCTGACACTGCTCGGCGACCGCGGGCTGCCCGCACCCCGCGTGGTGGATCGCCGGTCGGAGGGCTGGGAACATGCAAGCCGTGTCGCCCGCCTCGGATCGATCGGTGACTGACAGACCGGCCGGCGCCGGGCCGGCGGCCCTGCGGTCGCTCGCCCGGCACCCGGCCTACGCCGCGCCGCTGATCGTCGTCTTGTCGCTGATCCTGATCTGGGCGCTCACCGGCGGTGGCTACTTCTGGCCGGAGTGGCCGTGGTTGGTGCTTGCGTGGGCGTTCGGATTGCGGGCTGCGTTGATCTGGGCCAGACGGCGCCCGACTCGGGGCGAGCGGATTCTGGCCGGGCAAGCGGCAATCTCGTTCGTGCTCGCGATGGGCTGGGTGGTGATCTGGCTGCTCACGGGCGCTCAGGGCTTCTGGCCCGGCTATCCAATCGTGGTGCTCGCCGCGGCGCTGGCGCTGCATTGGCTGATCCAGGCCCGGCGCGAGGAGTCGCTCGAGGCGCGCGTCGAGGAGCTGACCCGGACGCGCAGCGGCGCGCTCGACGCCCAATCCGCCCAGCTACGGCAGATCGAGCGCGACCTGCACGACGGCGCACAGGCGCGACTGGTGGCGCTCAGCATGCAGCTCGGGCGCGCCGAGGAGCGGCTGGCCGACCAGCCGGAGACGGCCGCAC
>JBAPXO010000229.1:0-10215 GCA_049284255.1 Solirubrobacteraceae bacterium
CGCAACAGCACCCAACGCACCGCAGCCCTTGACGGATGGCTCTGGCACTACAACTATCACCGAAAACACTCAGCCCTCGGCCACCACCCGCCCATCACCAAGGTGACCAACCTTCTCGGGACTTACATCTAGTCGCCCGTGTCACGCATTAGAGCGACGGTCGCGGCCCCCGCGGGGGCGACGATCACCTGCGGGGCTTGATGATGAAGATCCGCTGGCCGACGAGGTACTGACCGGAGTCGCTCGGGCTCGCGGGTGGCGACCGGTACACGTCGATGTGGTGCCCGTCGATCGCGCCGCCCGTGTCCTGGGCGATGAACCATCCGCCGTGCCCGTCGTGTCGGTAGGCGGGCACATAGACACGACTGCCGAGCGGGATCACGCCCGGGTCGACGGCCACCGATTGGTAGTAGCGCAGCGGCAGCGAGGGTCCGGGCGCGAAGCTCACGCCGGGCAAGGGGATGTACCGAGCTCCCGGGCCCCCCGACCAGCCGCCGGCCTGCAGCGGGAAGGTGACGGCGCCGGAGCGATTGCGCCAGTAGCCCCCCGCCCGCCAGTACGGCGCGCCCGCTGCCCAACCTGAGCTCGGCGACGTCGAGGCGCCGGCAGCCGTCACCCAGCCGCCGTTGCCGAGCGCAGCTATGTGGTATCGGCGTCCGTCAAGGCCGATCCCGTCGCCCTGCATCGACAATCCGGTCGCGGAGTAGAGCCAGTCGATCCGGTGCAGGCCTGGCAGCCCGGGCGCCTTCACGAGCCGCCCGACGAACCAGGATTCGGGCGCCGGCCAGTACTCGGTGATCGTGACCCCGTTTAGCCAGGCGCCCTTGGCGTGCTTGCTCGGTGGGGGAGGGAGCTTGATCTTGATCGGCTTGGGGGCCAACCCCCCACCCACCACGGGCGCGCCGCCGGACAGGTGCGTTCCGATCGGGGCTCCGCCGGCACCGCGTGCCGGCACGACCCGCGCCTCCAGCACGGCCAGCGCCGTCGCCACCAGCCCGGCGACCAGCGCGATGCTCAGATGTCGGCGGATGGCGCGTTGACCGAGATTCATCTTCGATTCGGCTGGCCCGAGACTGGGCCCGTGGTGGATCGCGACGCCAAGCCGGCGTCGGCGGCGCGGACCGCCGTAGGCTAACGAGCCGATTCGGTCGCCGATAGCTCAGACCTGCCCGAGCGCCCGCGCTGGGCGGGCGCTTGCGGGCAGGCGATCGCGTCAGGCGGCCTTGGCGATGGAGCTGTGCGGATCGATCACGAACTTCTTGGCGACCCCGGAGTCGAACTGCTGGTAGCCGTCGGGAGCGTCGTCGAGGGTGATGACCGTGGCGTTTACGGCCTTGGCGATCTCGCAGCGGTCGTTGAGGATCGCGTTCATGAGCTCGCGGTGGTACTTCATCACCGGAGCCTGACCAGTGACGAAGGCCAGCGACTTCGCCCAGCCGGTGCCGAGCCGCATCTTCAGCGAGCCCACCTTGGCGTCCTCGTCGCCCGCGCCCGGGTCCTCGACGACGTAGAGCCCGGGAATCCCGAGCTTGCCCGCCGCGCGAGTGACCTCCATCAAGGAGTTGAGCACGACCGCGGGCTCCTCGTCGCCGCCGTGCCCCTTGGCCTCGAAACCGACAGCATCGACGCCGCAGTCGACCTCGGGCACGCCGAGGACCTGCTCGATCTGATCGGCGATCGAGGCATCGGCAGAGACGTCGACGGTCTCGCACCCGAACGACCGGGCCTGCTCCAGGCGCTCGGGGATCGAGTCGCCGACGATCACCACGGCGGCTCCGAGGAGCTGCGCGCTGTGAGCGGCCGCCAGTCCGACCGGGCCGGCGCCGGCCACGTAGACGGTCGACCCGGTGCCGACCCCCGCCGAGACACAGCCGTGATAGCCGGTGGGGAAGATATCCGACAGCATCGTCAGGTCGAGGATCTTCTCCATCGCCTGATCCTTGTCGGGGAACTTGAGCAGGTTCCAGTCGGCGTACGGGACCATGACGTACTCGGCCTGACCGCCGATCCACCCTCCCATGTCTACATAACCGTAGGCGCCGCCGGGCTGGGCGGGGTTGACGTTCAGACAGACGCCCGTGGCGCGCTCCTTGCAGTTGCGACACCGTCCGCACGAGATGTTGAAGGGGGCCGATACGAGGTCGCCCTCCTTGATGAACTCCACGCCGGGACCGGTCTCGATCACCTCGCCCGTGATCTCGTGTCCGAGGATCAGCCCCTCGGGAGCCGTCGTGCGACCGCGGACCATGTGCTGGTCAGAGCCGCAGATGTTCGTCGAGACGAGCTTGAGGATCGCGCCGTGTGGCAGCTTGCGCCCGATGCTCTCAGAGGGAACGCCGGGACCTTCCTCGATCTCCCAGGCGGGGAACGAGAGATCGTGGATCTCGACCTTCCCTGTTCCCATGTATGCGACGCCACGATTGTCGGCCATAAGCCTCTCCTTTGATTGCCTCTACGAGTTCCGCTACCCCTGGTGCCAGACCCGGAACATCGTCGCCGGGTCTCCGGGCGGCGCGGGGCATGCGGGAGACTTCGGTCATGAGCGGCATCCGCGGTGTTCATGCCCGGTGCCCGTGGCGTGCCGCGGCGTGGTTGGCAGCAGCCTGGCTTGCGGTCTGCGTGGCCGGCTGCGGAGGGAGCGGGCAGCCCCCGGTCTACTCCAACACCTACAGCTACCTCGCTGATCTCGCCGGCGGCAACTTCACGAACGCCTGTTCGCTGCTCGACGGGCGTGCGCGCTTGGTGCTCGAGCGCTCGGCCGGCCATAAGGTCTCCTGCGCCAGAGCGTTTGCTGTGTGCCTGCCCAGCAGGGTGCTGGTCGCAAGCCAGGACCAATCCCAGCTGCTGTACGCGACCGTCGAGCTCAGCGTGCACGGCAGCAAAGCGGTGGCGGACCTCAAGGGCACCCCGGTGGCAGACGCGCTCAAACGCGTGTCCCTGGCCAAGCAACGGGGTCTCTGGAAGCTGACCTCGTACGGAGACGGCCTAACGGGCTGCGCGAGGCGTCATCACCGCCGCCACCGCGCTCACTAGCCCTGTTTTCGCCTATCGGTGTACATAAGCCCGATTATCGAGCGTTGTAGATAGGGCCGGGCGCGGATCCCCGCGCCCGGTCCAAGCTCGTGGATCAGGGCTCCCGTACAGGCCGTGTCCCCCGCATGGGGTCCAGTTCGGCGTTCTGGGGGCTCCCGGCCGCCCGGCCGGCGGTCAGATCACGAGGGCGCTCGCCGGCCACAGGCCGTCGACGTTGCACGTCCGGCGGACCCATCGGGTCGAATTCGAGGTTCAGTGGTGTGCCGGCAGAACGTCCAGCGGTTATGTCGCGTGGCATGGGTTGTCCTTTCCGAGCGGTGGCAGTAGACATGAGAACTCCTTCCAGATGAAGGTTGTTTCTCGCTTCACCCATTCAGATATCCGCCTCAGCGGGCGCGCCGCGCCACGCCGTCATCTCGCGAACACGCGGTGTTCACGCGCGAACACTGCCTCGTCGCGGGCTCTAGGGTTGCCGGGATGAGTGGGCGCATCGACCGAACGCGCCACCCGGTCGCGCTGCTGGACGTCGATCCCGACCTCGGCGGACCGCTGGAGGGGCGAGATCTCGAGGTCGCCAGAGCCAGAACCACCGCGTCGGTCATCGAACTCGACGATGTGGGCTGGGACCCGGCCAAGCTCACCAGCGAGGACAAGGAGGGTTGGCTGGGGCTGTTCCTGATCGACGGGTTGCTCATCCGGCGCGTGAGCGTCGGCAGCCGTACCGCCTGCGAGCTCTTTGGACCCGGAGATCTGATCCGGCCGTGGGATACCGACGGCGAGTACGCTCCGCTCCCGATCTCCGTTGGCTGGCACGTCCTCAAGCCCACCCGGCTGGCCGTGCTGGATGCCGCGTTCGTCCTGCGCATCGCCCCCTGGCCGAGCATCACCAGCCGGATTGTGGGCCGGGTGGCTCAGCGTGCCCGTTACCTTGCGCTTACCCAGGCGGTCACCCATCTGCCGCGGGTCTACGCCCGATTGCTGATCCTGTTCTGGCTGCTGGCCGAAAGGTGGGGCAAGGTCGGGCCCGACGGCGTGCACATCACCCTGCCGCTAACCCACGAGGTCCTGGCGATGCTTGTTGGAGCCCATCGTCCGCCGGTGACGATCGCGCTCCAGCGCCTCTCACGGGCCGGGCTGCTGACTCGAGAGCGCCGGGATCGATGGCTGCTCACGCATCTCGCCATCGAGCGCCTGGGAGAGCCGCAGAGCCTCGTTCTGCTCGACGATCCCTCCCAGGTCTAGAGGATCGCCCGGCTCGCGACGTCCGCAGAGGACGAAGGGTGTATGCAGACGGACAGTCTTCAGGATCGCTGGAGACGCCAACTGGCATCCGGGGTAGATGGCGGGTACCGGTAACGCACAATCGCGACAGACGGCGGAGAGCAGTGACACGAGGAAGGTCATGGCCGGGGACTCGGGCCTGATCACCGATCGGGTGAGCGCCCAGATCTCGCTGCGGCCCATCGGCTCACCGCTGACGGTCGGTATGTCGGGCCTGACCGTCGCCTCCCTGGTGCAGTCTGGAGTGGACCTGAAATGGATCCCCGAATCACAGACCGCCCAGGCCGGCTTGATCTTGGTGTCGGTCCCGTTCGTGCTCCAGCTGCTGTCGTGCGTGTTCTCCTATCTCGCGCGCGACGGAGCGTCGGGGGCGGCGATCGGAGTGCTGGCAACGAGCTGGCTGGCCATCGGTCTCATCCACGTCGTTTCGGCGCCGGGGGCGACAAGCAGCGCACTTGGCTTGCTGCTGCTCACAAGTGGTCTGATTCTCCTGCTGTCAGCGGCCGCACTGAGGTCCGAGAAGCCGCTCGTGGCGCTGGTGTTCGGGCTAGCCGCTCTGCGGTTCGCGACCGGCGCCCTGTATGAACTGAGCGCGACATCGCTCTGGGCCAAGGTGGCAGGGATCATCGGATTGGTGCTGTTTGTCGCGGCCGCCTACTGCGTGCTGGCCTTCGAGCTCGAGGGGCAGGCCCATCGTCCGGTCCTGCCGACCTTCAGACGAGGCAGGGCGGCGGACGCGGTCTCCGCGGGGGTCCCCCGACAGCTTGAGGGAGTCGCCAACGAGCCGGGCGTACGCCAGACGACCTGAAAAAGACCGTTACCCCACGATGGCGATCGGCGACCCGTCCGTACGATGACCAATTAGACCCTGAGTAGCTCAGCCCCGGCGCATGCGCCGCGCTAGCACTGGATGCCGTTCGGGCTCGCCGCCTCGCGCTCGAGCTCGGCGAGCGTGATGCCGGGCTGCTCCTTCTGACAACCCGGAAGCGCCGCCTTGGCCGCGGCTACCTGTGCGGGCGTCGGTCCCGAGGCAGCCGGCGAGGTGTGCGTGGCGGTCGTGCTCGAGGTTGTGCTTGAGGTTGGCGCCACACCGCCGTTGGGCGCGGACGAGGACGTCGTCTCCGTGGTTGTCGATGAGGTGCTTGTGGGCGTCGAGGAAGACGTGCTCGAGGTCGCTGTAGAGGTCACCGCGGGCGCGGTGGCCGTCGAGACCGTCGAAGTGGTCGAGCTCGAGGTCGAGCTCGTGGACGGCGTGCTGGTTGACGAAGTGCTCGAACTGCCACCGCAGCCGGCGATCAGGAGCGCCGCCGCCAGCAGGGATGCAAGCCGGATTGAGATCTGGGAAAGAGACATTTTGAAAGGGGTCAAGCGGGGTTTGAGGCCCGCGACGAGTAGGGATTCGGTGATTGACGGCCGCGGACCGGGTGCTCTGCCGTCGTGGACTTCGCGTTGAGGGTAACGAGAACGGCCGCGAGGGCGGCGCGTCAGTCTTCGTCGTACTGAGCCGCGTGCTCCTGGGCATCAAGGGCGGCTTGGCGCGCCTCCTCGGCCTCGCGCTCGGCCTTCGTGGCCTCGGCGCTGGCTCCCTGGGCCCGCTGCAGCGCGGTTTCGCGCTCCTGGAGCTTCTCCTGGGCCTGAGTGGACAATTGCTCGGCTCGCTCGCGGGCGGCGCGTGCGTCGGCGAGACGCTGCTCCACCTCGCCACTGCTCTCGAGCTCCACGCGATCTGAGAACTTCAGCCCGTAAGCGGCTCCGATCGCATACAGCTCCTCGCCGGCGGGGGCGCCGTCGCCCGCGTAGCCCGGAGATTGGTCGACGACCTCCTGCGTATAGGCGACGCGCACGTAGTCGCGTCCGACGCTCGCTCCGTCGATCGGCACCAACGACGACCGCCTGCTGAGCAGGCCGCTCTTGAGCGCGATCAGCATCGGCGTTCCCGTGTTGCGGTCGAAGTAGATGTCGTCGAGCTTGCCGAGCTGCTCTCCGGCGGAGTCCACGACCGCCTGGCCCCGCCAACCCTCGATGTGCTCGACCTCGATCATGGTCCTTTGCTTACCCGTTGCCCTCCCAACTTATCCCGCTCAGGCCCGGGGACGCACCATCCGGAAGTGCTCCCGGATCACAGCGTAGTCGGCTGGGCCTCCGAGACGGGCCACCGGCAGCAACTCGGTGGTCTCGACGCCCTCGTCGCCAATCGCGCGCTCATCGAGGTGGACGCCGACCACCTGCCCGATGACCAGATGCTGGTCGGTCAGCCGGCCATCGAGGGCGCGCAGCTGCAGTTGATGGACGACCCGGCACTCCATCGCGCAGCGCGCTGCCGCCACCCGCGGGGGTGACACCAGGCGCGAGGGCGCCATCTCCAGAGCCGCTCGCTCGAACTCGCTCTCCCCTCGCGCCAGCGGCGCCGAGGTCTCGTTCATCTGCTCGCGTAGCTCGTAGCTGACCAGATTCCACACGAACTCCGAGACCTCGCCGGCAAACGTCGCCGAATCCTTGGCCCCAAGACTGGAAAAGGCGAGCATCGGGGGCGCCTCGGCGACTGCGTTGAAGAAGCTGTAGGGCGCCAGGTTCACCGCTCCCCCGGCCCCGGTCGTCGACACCCAGCCGATCGGCCGCGGCGCCACGAGCGCCTTGAACGGGTCGTGGGGCAGCAGCTCGCGATCGCGCCGATCGGGCTCGTAGAAGATCACGCGCACACGCTACCGGCCGAAACCTGTGGCCTCGTGCGCGACGCAACTTCGCCACCCTCACGGGTATACAACCGCTGACAACTCGCGAGGAGGTTGGAAGTGAAGCGTATGTGGTGTCTCTTGGCCGCGGTTCTCGTGGTCGGAGCGTCTGTCACCGGAGTCGCCCTGGCGGCGACCTCCCCCACCGTGTCCACCGGCGGCGCCACGAGCGTCTCCAACACGACCGCGGTGCTCAACGGCCACGTAAACCCCAACGGGGCGGCCACCAATTACCTGTTCAGCTACGGCCTGACCACCGCCTACGGTGCCAATAGCGCTGCCGGCACGACGGGCAGCGGCACCACCTCGGTTGCCGTGGGCAAGAAGATCACCGGCCTGGCCCCGGGCACGGTCTACCACTACCGGATCAGCGCCAGCAGCTCAGCGGGCGCCGCGGCCGGCAAGGATCGCACATTCAAGACGGCCGGCCACCCGCTCGCCGCCGTAGTTACCGGCCCGGCCGTCAACGTCGGCAAGTCGATCGCCACCCCGACCGCGACGATCAACCCCAACGGCGTGGCCACGACGTACGAGTTCCAGTATGGCCTGACCACCGCATACGGCTCTCAGGTCGCGGGGAGCGCTGCGCTGCTGCCAGTGACGACCCCCGAGGGGGTTTCGGTGGCGCTCTCGGGCCTGAAGTCGGCCACCTTGTTCCATTACCGGGTCGTCGCCTTCCACCACGGCATCGCCTCCTACGGCGCGGACCAGACGTTCTTCACCGAGCCGCTGATCCGACCCAAGGCGGACCTGACCACGCGTACGAGTCCCAAGAGCGACTCGAAGTCGCCGTATAGCTTCGGCACCGGGGGCACACTGCATGGCAACACCGAGTACCCCGCGACGGGAAGGTGCACCGGCAAGGTTGGCATCCGTTACTACAACGGGCGCCGCCAGCTCGCCTACGCGCTGGCCACGATCGGCGGCAACTGCAAGTTCGCCCAGAAGGTGTCTTTCCGGCGCTACTACGGCCACGGACCGACGCGGCTGAAGATCACGATTGACTTCCGCGGCAACGGCTACCTCAACAAGGTCAACAAGACCAACTACGTAACCGTCGGGTAATCGTCTGGCGCAGGGGCGCCCGGTCGCCGAGGCGGCCGGGCGCTGCGCCCGCAGATAGGCTTGCGGGCCATGCGGGAACTCGGCCCCCGGGTGTCGCGCGCTGAGGTCCTGCTGCTGGTGGCATTGGCCGCCTGGGGGTTCTTTCCGCTCGCGCTCCAACTGATCCACGCGGCGGACCTGCACGCTCGCTACACGGGCGCTGACGGCCTGATCGGCGCCGACGGTGTGCTCGGCGCCGATCAGCTCCAGTACCTGGCGTGGGCCCGCGACGCCAGCGCTCACGGCCTGGCGTCCGACCTCTTCAATCTCGCCCCCAGCGCGCACGTCTACCTCGAGCCGCTGTTTGCGATCACCGGCGGCCTATACCGGCTCGGCGTGCCCCTCGCCACTGCCTACCTGGTGTGGAAGCCGGTGGCGATCGTGGCCATGGTGCTGGCGGCAGCCGCCTGGGCGCGGCGGATGTTCGGTGACCAGCTCGCAGCGCGCGCGGCCACGGTCGCGCTGTCGCTGTTTTTGTTCACGCCGCTGACCGCGCTGTTCAGCTGGACGGGACTGGGATCGGGGTCGTTTCGCTTCAACCTGTACCTCCTCGGCGACGAGCTGTTGTGGGCGACCAAGCTCTGGGGTTATGTCCCGAGCGCTCTCGGCCTCGCGCTCGTGCCGGTGGTCCTACTGGCGGCCGAACGCGCCGTCGATCCCGATGTCGGCGCCGCCCCGGTCAGGTCCCCACCGTGGCCGATCGGGGCCCCACCCCGTGTCTCGCGCCCGCGCGTCGCCGCGGGTCCGCTGCTCGTGGCTGGCGTCGCGGCGCTGTTGGCGTCGCTGCTTCACCCCTGGCAGGGCGTGACCCTGATCGTGATCTTCGTCGCCCTGGCGGCGGTGCGGCGCCTGCGCAACGCCCTCGCCCTCGCCGTGCCCGCCATCGGAGCCGCCCTCCCGCTTGCCTACTACTACCTGCTCTCCCACCACGACGCTGCCTGGAAGCTCGCCGCCCATTACGAGGCCATCCCCAGACTGCCGGCGCTCGTGTTGCTGGCGGGCTTTGGGCCGCTGGCCGTGATCGCCGCGCTCGGCGTGCGCCGCCCCGAGGGCGTTCTCATCGAGCAGGCCTTGTTGCTGTGGATCGGCGCGTGCTTTGTCACCTACTTCCTCAACGACTCCTTCCCCGCCCATGCCCTGCAGGGGCTGAGCATGCCATTCGCGGTTCTGGCGGTCCGCGGAGGCCAGCGCCTGCGCCTCCCGGCGGTTGTGGGCGCGCTGGTGATCGCCTTGCTCACCATCCCCGGGCTCGCCTACGACGCCCGCAAGTTCGTCCGGACCGCCAAGAGCCCGATCGCGCAGTACTACCTTCCGCAATCCGACGCCCACGCCCTGGACTGGGTCGACCACGACGCCCCCGCCGGCGGGGTCCTCGCCCCGACGCCGTTTGCCGCCGTCGTCCCCTCCCAGACAGGACGGCAGGTGTGGGCGGGTCACGGCTACTGGACGCCCGATTACCCCGAGCGCGCGCGCCAGGTCGACCGGCTCTTCGGGGGACGCATGCACCCCGCGGCCGCCCGCTCGTTCGTACGGAGCACCGGCGCGAAGGTGCTGATCTCAGACTGCAAGCACCCCACCGATCTCACGCGACCGCTCAAGCCGCTTGTGAGCTCGGTGCACCGCTTCGGCTGCGCGCGGGTCTACCTGCTCAAGCGGGCTTGACGCGATCGGCAAGCCGCACCACGAAGCGCAGCCCCGACCAGGTTGCGTCGATCGCGCACACCTTGTTGTCGACCAGGCCAGCGGCGAGCCCGGCGGCGCGCACCACACCGTCGCCGAGATCGGTGGCCACGCCCGAGGCCCGCTTGGGCCAGGCCAGCCACAGGCCACCATCCTGCTCCAGGGCGTCGGCCAGGCCGGGCAGCCGCCGCTCGAGCGCGGAGCGCTCGACGAAGAAGGCGACGATCACGTCGAAGCGCCCATCCGCCCGCCGGCGAAGCTCCACCCCGTCTGGCAGGTTGCCCAGGCTCCGCTCGAAGTTCTCAGGCGCGCCGACCAGGGCCACCCGCGCCCCAGGCTTGATCCCCAGCTTGCGCGGCAGCGGGGTGCCCGAGTAGCCTGCCGG